>NZ_JBFAMR010000015.1:0-135951 GCF_040656595.1 Actinoplanes sp. NPDC049802 | reverse complement strand
AACCCGGATCACGGCTACCTACGGCCGGCAAACACGACACCCGCCACGGGTGTCATCACACCCACCACGGGTGTCACGTTCTCAACGAACACATCGCTGGTGAACACTGGCCCCCGCCCCACAGCGACACGGCACCCTCCGGCCACCGAGCCCATCCGGCCCGCCGTCATCCTCCGAGCCCCGCCCCATCAGCCCCGTGACGCGGTCTTCGCCGGCAAGGCGTCCGCCCAGCGGCGGACCACGGGGCGCGGTCCTCGTCTGAGAAGGACCTACGAGAAGGACCTACGAGCGCGCCCTCCCTTGAGCAGCCGGCAGGGATGTCAGCGCTGTTTCAAGAACGCCGGAACAGCCCTCAACACCAGCCGGACCTCACCGGCCGAGCGACGACACCGTTCCCATCAGGGTCAGCGGACGGCCTCGGCCCAGGTGTTCCAGGCGGCCAGCCATTCGTCCTGGGCGGCGGCTATCGCGGAGACCTTGGCGTAGTCGACCGGGCGGAGGCCGCGCCGGCGGAACCAGGCGACCTGGGCGGGACGGCTGGGCACGCCGGGGCCGAGCCGGGTACCGAAGAGGAGGGTCTCGCTGACGGCTCGGCGGCGCAGCGCCGGATCGGCGCGGAACCACTCGGCCTCGCGGTCGAGGCGGGTGAGCTGGTCGAGCATGTCCTGGACGGCGCGGCGGGCGGTCACCTCGGTCTCGCCGGCGAGGTCCATCTGGCGGAGGACGGCGTCGCGCCACAGTTGCTGCCAGGCGCGCGGCAGCAACGGGCGGGGGCCGCCCTCGGCCCACCAGTCGGCGTGCTCCCTCGACGTCCGCAGGACCGCTTCCACCAGCAGGAGGTGCGGTTCGCGGACAGCTGTCCCGGATTCCATGTGGCACCCCCTCGGTGCCAGGGAAGCACGAAGCGTCAACCTTCCGGGCGTTACCCCGCCTGGGCCAGGGCCACGCCGAAACGGTCGCCCGGATCCGTCCACCAGTGGCTCAGGTGGAAGCCGGCGGCGGCGAGTTCGGCGGACAGACCGTCGCGGCGGAACTTGGCGGAGATCTCGGTGCGCAGTTCCTCGCCGGCGGCGAACTCCACCGTGAGATCCAGCTCCGGCAGGTGCGCCACCTGGTCGCGGACCGAGCGGAGCCGCATCTCGATCCACTCCCGCCCGGCGTCCCAGAGGGCCACGTGCTCGAACGCGGCCGGGTCGAAGTCGCCGCCCAGTTCCCGGTTGATCACCCGGAGCACGTTGCGGTTGAACTCGGCGGTTACCCCGGCCGCGTCGTCGTAGGCCGGGACCAGCACCGCCGGGTCCTTGACCAGGTCGGCACCGAGCAGCAGCCACTCGCCGTCGTGCAGGGCGGCGCGCAGCGCGGTCAGGAAGCCGGACCGCTCCGGTGGCGTCAGGTTGCCGATGGTGCCACCGAGGAAGGCGACCACCCGGTTGTCGCCGTCCGGGAGGTACGCCAGATGCCGGGCGAAGTCGCCGACCACCCCGGTGACGGTCAGCCCCGGATAGGCGGCGGTCAGGGCGCCGACGGCCGCGGACAGCGCGGTCGCCGAGACGTCCAGCGGCACGAAGGAGCCGAGCGTGCCCCGCTGAAGCATCGCGTCGAGCAGCAGACGGGTCTTCTCGGAGGAGCCGGAACCCAGCTCCACCAGGCATTTCGCCTCGGTGATCCGGGCGATGGCGGGGGCGTTGGCGGCGAGGACCGCCCGTTCGGCACGGGTCGGGTAGTACTCCGGCAGCCGAGTGATCTGCTCGAAGAGTTCGCTGCCGCGGGCGTCGTAGAACCATCGGGGCGGCAGCCACTTCGGGGTGACGGTCAGGCCGGCGAGCACGTCGGCGCGCAGCGACCGGGCCAGGTCCCGGTCGTCGATCAGCGTGAGCATGCGTCTCCTCAGGGGTTCGGTGTCATCTCCAGGCCGGCGGTGGTGGCGACGACCAGGTGGCCGTCCGGGACGGGCCGCCAGGCCGGGGAGGCGTCCAGGGGTTCGGAGCTGATAAGGACCGCGCCGCGGCCGGCGCGAGCCGACAGGGCGTGGCCGTGGGCCGTCGCGATCAGCTGGGTTCCGTCGGTGAGCAGCAGGTTCAGCCGGGACCCGGGGGCCGCCGCGGCGACCTCGGCGACCAGGGCGGCGACCGCCTTCGCCGGCGGCTCGCCGGCCCGCAATCTCGCCCGCAGCAGCGCCCACAGGGTCGCCGAATCGGTCGGCGCGTCGAGCGTGAGCAGGTCCTCGACCGGCAGGCCACGGGCGAGCGCGGCGACCGCCGCCGGCCAGCCGCGGATCACGCCGTTGTGGCTGAACAGCCACCGGCCGTCTGTGAACGGCGCGGCCGCGGTCTCCACCACCGGCAGGCCCACGGTCGCCGAGCGGACCGCGGCGAGGATCGCCCCCGACGAGGTGGCGGCCGCGAGCGGCGGCAGCGCGGCGTCGGTCCAGATCGGCATGGCACTGCGGTACCGCACCGGTTCGGCGGCGCCCGGCGGCCACCAGCCGACACCGAAACCGTCGGCGTTGATGGTGCCGCCGCCGCGCATGTCGCGCGGGGCCCACGCCTGGGTGGCGAGCGCGTGCGGCGGGTCCAGCAGGAGACTCGACAGCGGTACGGGCGGGCCGAGATACCCCAGGTGGCGGCACATCAGGCGTCTCGGGCGCAGCGGAAGCCGGAGAAGATCTGCCGCCGGATCGGATGGTCCCAGTTGCGGAACGTGCCCCGGCAGGCGGACGCGTCGGTGCCGAACGAGCCGCCGCGCAGCACCCGGTAGTCGCCGCCGAAGAACACCTCCGAGTACTCCCGGTACGGGAAGGCGCTGAACCCGGGATAGCCGTCGAATCCGGTGGACACCCACTCCCAGACGTCGCCGATCAGCTGGTGCACGCCGAGCGGGGAGGCGCCCCGAGGGTAGGCGCCGACCGGTGCCGGGCTCAGGTGGCGCTGGCCCAGGTTGGCGTGCCGTGGGCCGGGTGGGTCGTCTCCCCACGGGTAGCGGCGGGATCGGCCGGTCGCCGGGTCGTGGCGGGCGGCCTTCTCCCACTCTGCCTCGGTGGGCAGGCGCTTTCCGGCCCATGCCGCGTACGCCTCGGCCTCGAAGTAGCAGACGTGGACCACGGGTTCGTCCGGGTGCACCGGGTCGACCCGGCCGAATCGGCGGTAGTGCCAGCCGTCGCGGTCCCTCAGCCAGTGCAGCGGCCGTGTGAGGTCCGCGTTCTTTCGGTGCGCCCAGCCGCGTTCACTCCACCAGCGCGGGTCGTCGTAGCCACCGGCATCGATGAAGGCCGCGTACTGTCCATTGGTCGTCGGGGCGGCGTCGATCCAGAAGGCGGGGACGTCGACGGTGTGAGCAGGGCGCTCGTTGTCCAGGGCCCAGGGCTCGGTGTCCGTACCCATGAGGAATTTGCCTGCTTTTATAAAGATTTCTCCGCTTATGTTGGTCTGGGCGGGAGGCGGCGGCGGAGCGGACAGCACGGGACCGCCCACCCGGAGCTGATGGGTGGCGAGCATCGTCTCGTCGTGCTGCTGCTCGTGCTGGACGATCATCCCGAAGGCGAATCCGCCGTCGACGAGCGGCCGGGACGAATCGAGGCGGACCCGGTCGAGCACGTCCAGGACCTTGTCGCGGACGATCGCCGTGTACGCCCGGGCTTCCGCCGGATCCAGCAGCGGCAGAGCGGGACGGTCCCGGCGGGCGTGCTTGAAGGCATCGTAGAGCTCGTCGATGTCGTGACGCACCGGATCCCGGCCGCCCACGTCCCGGACCAGCCAGAGCTCCTCCTGGTTGCCGACGTGCGCCAGATCCCACACCAGCGGGGACATCAGCGGCGAATGCTGGCTGATCAGATCGTGGTCGTCGACCGATTCGGTGAGCACCCGGGTCCGGGCGCGGGCACGCTCCAGCTCAGCGGCGATAACGAGCCGCAAGTCCCCGGTCATGCCGTATTTCCCTTCGCATGCCCTCCCGGCCCTCGCCTGCGAGGCCCGTGGTCTGCTGCGGCCGGGTGCCGCTCGGTGCGGTCGGTCATGCCGTACTTCCCTTCGCATGCCCTCCCGGCCCTCGCCTGCGAGGCCCGTGGTCTGCTGCGGCCGGGTGCCGCTCGGTGCGGTCGGTCATGCGGGAATCCCCTCTCGGTGGCGGTGCAGACGGCGCCGGACACCCTCGGCCACCGTCTGCCGGACGGCGGCCGGCAGACCGGTCCGGTCCAGGTGGCAGAGGGCCAGGTCGGCCAGGGCGACGGCGGACCGGCGGACCGGCTCGTCGGCCAGGCCGAACCGGGCGGCCGCATGCCAGCGGCCGGCCCCGGCGGCGGCCAGTTCGCGGGCGCGATCGGTGAGCGTGTCGGAGTCGAGCAGGGTGACGAGCACCGCCGCCGGAACGATCCATTCGCCGCCGGGCTGACTGTCCAGGTAGCGGACCTCCAGGTAGCCGCGGGGCCGGACCGGCGGGAACAGGGTGCCCAGGTGATAGTCGAGGTCGGCCGACGTGGGCGGCCGGTCGACCGGCTCGGTGAGCAGTGGCGGCCGTCCGCGGCGGGGGCCTATCCGCCGCGCCCCGATCCGCCCGGCGCCGATCCGGCCGGCCTCGATACCGCCCGCCTCGATCCAGTCGGCGAAGGTCACTCCGGGCGGGACGTCCCAGCGGCCGTGGGGCCGGGAGACGCACAGGAGCGGGGCGCGCAGCGCGTACTCCGCCCAGGCTCGCGCGGGGTCCGCGGAGGGTGGGACGGGAGCGGTACGCCGGGGGTCGATCCGCAGCCAGGCGGCCATCCGTGCGGACGCCCAGCCGTCGGCCGGAGAGTTCGCGAACAGGGCCAGCAGGGCCGGGCCCATCTCGTGCAGGGCCGCCCACCGGGCCGGAATCCGGTGCGCCTCGCCCGCGTCGAGGCAGATCTGGAGGCCCGCCGTGGCGGTCATCATGGTCCGCCCGGCCTCGTCGAAGGACCGTTCCATCGCGGCGTACCGCGGGGTCTGGAGGATGCGGCGGGGGCGCCGGAACGGGTCGAGTCCCCGCTCCCCCAGCACCAGCCCGGCGCCGGCCAGCAGCGTGGTGAGGGACTCGCCGTCGGCGGTGACCGCGTCGTACAGCTCGGCCAGCGATCCGGCCGGGGCCGAGGAGATCTCGAGCTGGCCGCCCGGCTCGACGGTGACGGCGCCACCGCCGGGCAGTGGCACGGGGTCCGGGTTGCCGAGGGTGACCGGTGCGTGCTCGCCCAGTGCCTCGGCCAGGTCACCGGCCCGCAGTTGCGCGGACGGGTCGGCGGCTCGGTGTGTGGTCCACTCCAACTCGGCGCCGACCCGCAGCGGTGGGCCGGTCTTGAAACAGATTCCCGCGATGTGCTCGATCGCCTCGGCGGTCCGCCGAAGAACCCGGTCAGCCGAACCCATGACCCCCCTTGGATCACCATGCGTGATCAACAAACTTCACTGCGTGCGGTCCGCTAAGGACCATACCGGCATCGCGGTGAATTCGCCTCCCCGGCCAATCAGCCGGACGATGAAGTTCCGGAACCGGATCGGGGTGCCGGAACCGGTTCCGGACTGGAAGACTCCGAACCGTTCGTGTTCGGCACATCTCCTGGGAGCGACACCATGCCCATGCCATATCAGGACTTCACGCTCGGAGTTGCGGAGCGCGTGGAGGATCTGCTGGGCCGGATGACGCTGCCCGAGAAGGCCGGACAGATGCTCCAGCTCGACGCCCGGCAGGACCTCTCCGAGATCGTGCTGGAGAAGCTCGCCGGTTCGATTCTGCACACGTCACCGGCCAAGCTCGTCGAAGCGGCCGAGATGGTCGCGCGCACCCGCCTGCGGATCCCGCTGATCACCGCGGAGGACTGCATCCACGGCCACGGGTTCTGGCCCGGCGCCACGGTCTTCCCCACCCAGCTCGGCATGGCCGCCACCTGGGATCCCGGTCTGGTCGAGAAGGTCGGCCGGGCCACCGCCGTCGAGGCCGCCGCCACCGGCGTGCACTGGACCTTCTCACCGGTCCTCTGCATCGCCCGGGACCTGCGCTGGGGCCGGGTCGACGAGACGTTCGGCGAGGACCCGTACCTGATCGGCGAGCTCGGCGCCGCGATGATCCGCGGCTACCAGGGCGACGGCCTGACCGACCCGACCGCCATCCTGGCCACCGCCAAGCACTTCGCCGGCTACTCCGAGACGCAGGGCGGCCGGGACGCCAGCGAGGCCGACATCAGCCGGCGCAAGCTGCGCTCCTGGTTCCTGCCGCCGTTCGAGCGGGCCGCGGCCGAGGGCTGCCGGGTCTTCATGCTCGGCTACCAGTCGATGGACGGCGTGCCGATCACCGCCAACAAATGGCTGCTCAACGACGTGCTCAAGGGCGAGTGGGGCTTCACCGGCACGCTCGTCACCGACTGGGACAACGTCGGCCGGATGGTCTGGGAGCAGAAGGTCTGCGCCGACTACGCCGAGGCCGCGGCACTCGCGGTCAAAGCCGGCAACGACGTCATCATGACGACCCCCGCCTTCTTCGAGGGCGTCCAGGAGGCGATCCGGCGCGGCCTGCTGCAGGAGGACGATCTCGATTCAGCGGTACGCCGGATCCTGCGCCTGAAGTTCGAACTGGGCCTCTTCGAGAACCCGCGCACCCCGGACGCCGCCCGGCAACGGGAGGTGATCGGCTGCTCCGCGCACACCGCCCTGAACCTGGAGGTGGCCCGCCGTTCGCTGGTGCTGCTGCGCAACGACGGCGTGCTGCCCCTGCCGTCCGCGCCGTCGAAGCGCATCGCCCTGCTCGGGCCCAACGCCGACGACGTGTCCGCGCAACTCGGCGACTGGACCGGCGACTCCGGGCAGGTCGACTGGATGCCCGGCGGCCACCCGCGGGAACTGACCGCGACCGTGCTGGACGGGCTGCGCGCCCTGCTGCCCGCCGGCTGGGAGCTGGACTTCGATCCGGCCGTGGAGATCGAGCGGCTGGTGCCCGACCCGGACGGCGAGACGTTCCCGGACGGGCAGCCCCGGCCGCCGATCTCCGAGGCCGTCCCCGCCTCGCCCGATCGGCTCGCTGCCGCGGCGTCCCTCGCGGCCGCCGCCGACTACGCGATCGTCGTCGTCGGCGACACCGTCAACCTCAACGGCGAGCACAAGTCCACCGCCACGCTGGAACTGCAGGGCGGGCAGATCGCGCTGCTCGACGCGGTCGCGGCCACCGGCACCCCGATGATCGTGGTGCTGATCGACGCCAAGCCGCTCGCACTGCCGCCGTCGGCGCTCGAGGCCGCCGCGATCGTGCAGGCGTTCAACCCGGGCATGCGGGGCGGGCAGGCGATCGCCGAACTGCTTCTCGGCCTGATCGAGCCGACCGGGCGGATGCCGATCTCGGCCGCCCGGCATGCCGGCCAGCAGCCGGTCTACTACAACCAGCTGCGCGGCCAGCACGGCTCCCGGTACGCCGACCTCACCCAGGACCCGCTGTTCGCCTTCGGGGAGGGCCTCAGCTACACCACCGTGACGTACGACGGGCTCAGCATCGAGGAGCCGGACGTCGCCGCCGACGGGGTGGTGCGGGCCACCGTGCGGCTCACCAACACCGGGACACGCCCGGCCCTGGAAACCGTGCAGGTTTACGTGAGCGACCTCGTCACCAGCGTCACCTGGGCGGCACGGGAGCTCAAGGCGTACCGGCAGGTGACCGTCGCGCCCGGGGAGAGCGTCACCGTCGAGCTCGAGGTGGCGGCGGCGGACTGCACGCTCGTGTCGGCGGACGGCGTACGGGCCGTCGAGGCCGGCGACTTCGAGATGCTCGTCGGGCCGAACTCGCGGCCGTCGGCCCTCCAGTCGGCCAAGTTCCGGATCTCCTAGGGCCGCGGGACCGTCGCGAACGGGGACTGCCGGAACCATCCGGGCAGTCCCCGGCGCAACTCCGCCGGGCCCTCGAACGCCACCTCGCCGGAACGCAACGCCGACGCCCAACTGCGCTCGCCCCGCCACACGTCGGTCAGGCAGCGCAGGTCGGCGGTCACCCGCACGTCCACGTCGTGACCGGGGTCGACGTCACAGACATCCGCCTCGGCCGGGGTGATCACCAGCCACCACTCCCGCGATCCCGGCGGCGCGGACGGGAACGAGAACCACAGCACGGTACGCCGGCGCGGCACCGCCTCATGATCGACCCCGCGGTGCATGTCCCACAGCAGCAGCCTCGGATCCAGGTCACGGTCACCCAGCTCGGGAATCCAGCGGGCGCCCCACGCGCCGAGAGCCATCACGATCGGCTCCAGCTCCTTGCCGGACACGGTCAGCTCGTACTCCACCTCGGCGCCGTACTCGTGGCGCTCCACCAGCCCGGCCGCGGCCAGCTGCTGGAGACGCCGGGACAGCAGGGTCGGCGACATCCGCGGCAGTCCCCGGCGCAGATCGTTGAACCGGCGGCTGCCGGCCAGAAGCTCCCGGACCAGCAGCATGGTCCAGCGCTCGTCGAGCAGCTCCATCGCCTTCGCGACCGGGCAGAACTGCCCGTATGACGCTCCCATCCCGTGACCATAGGGCCAACCAGGGAGAACGTCCGTCCGGAAGCGGACAGTGGCGATACACATCGTGTACTAGGCCCGCCGTCTCCGCGACGCCTACCGTCAGTGACATGACGAACCCCACCTTGAAGATGAAGCATCGCGCCATGTGGGCCTCCGGCGACTATCCGGAGCTCGCCGCCGACCTCGTCTCCCCACTCGGGCCGATCCTGGTCAAGGCGGCCGGGGTCGGCGCCGGGCAGACCGTCCTCGACGTCGGCGCGGGCACCGGCAACGCCGCGATCCCGGCCGCCCTCACCGGCGCCACCGTCACCGCCAGTGATCTCACTCCGGAGTTGCTGGCGGTCGGCGAACGCCTGGCCGCCACCCGCGACGCCAAACTCACCTGGACGGAGGCCGACGCCGAGGCGCTGCCCTTCGACACCGCCTCGTTCGACGCGGTCCTGTCGTGCATCGGCGTCATGTTCGCCCCGTTCCACGAGACCGCCGCCGCCGAACTGCTCCGCGTCTGCCGTCCCGGCGGCACGATCGGCCTGCTCAACTGGACGCCGGAAGGCTTCGTCGGCCAGATGTTCGCCACCATGAAGCCGTACGCCGCCCCGCCCCCGGCCGGCGCCCAGCCCCCGCCCCGCTGGGGCGATCCGGACCACCTGCAGTCGCTGCTCGGCGCCGGCGTCACCGGTGTGTCGGTGGAACGCCGCAGCCTGCGGGTGTCCCACTTCCGTACCCCGGAGGACTTCCGCGACTACTTCAAAAGCCACTACGGCCCGACGATCGCCGTCTACCGCAACATCGCCGACGACCCGGCCCGGGTGGAGGCCCTGGACTCCGAGCTGGCCGCACTGGCGTCCCGCTTCGACCAGGGTGGCGGGGTGATGGACTGGGAATACCTGCTCTACACCGCCACCCGGGCCGCCTGAGACCGGTCACCCGGCTGCCGCCGGCCCGCACCGGCTCTCACTCCGCTCCCAGCGGCGCCGCCCTCACACCCGGCGGCGCCGCTCCCCGCCTCCGCTCAGATGCGCCGCTCTCAGGTGCGCCACTCTCAGGTGCGCCACTCTCAGGTGCGCCGCGCGGCGGCGACCCGGCGAGTCGCGAACCCGAGCCGCGAATAGGTCGCCAGCGCCGCCGTGTTCCAGTAGTCGACCAGGAGCGCCACCCGCTCCCGGCCGGTGAGCAGCTCGTCGGCGACGAACGCGCAGATCGCCGCCCCCAGCCCGCGACCCCGGGCGGACGGCCGGGTGGCCACGCCGGACAGGAACCCGATCTCCGCGGTCGACCACGCCTCCGCCGCCACGGTGAGCAGAGCGCCCTCCCCGTCCCGGATGCCCGCCCACCGCCGCACGCCCGCGCCGCCCGGCCGGGCATACGACTCCGGATAGGCCTCGTCGATCAGCGCGGTCACCTCGGCCCAGTCCTCCTCGCCGAGCCACACCGCCCCGTCCACGGTCCGGGCCACCGGCGCGGTCCTCTCCATCCAGGCGAAGGCCGCGCTCACCTCGAGCCCGGGAACCCGCGCGACCACCTCGGTCACCAGTTCCTCGGTCCCGAACGGCCGGAAGGTCTCCCCGGTCCCCGCCAGCACCTCCGGCAGCAGGGCCGCCAGCGCCGCCGCATCCCCGTTCATCACCAGGCGGTCCCAGTGGGACAGGTCCGGGCACGCGACGACGACCGCACCCGGCCGCCGCCAGACGCGCGCCTCCGGCGCCGCCAGCGCCCACCGAACGAGCGGATCCCCCTCCACCGCGACATCGATCATGGGATCATGCTGCCATCGGGCTCCGGGTTGACCGGCTTTGCCATCCTCGGTCCGGTGCCGAAGCGTTTCCTGTTCCGCAGCTGGTCCACGTCCCTGCGCGCCGTCCTTCGAGGCAAACGGCTACGCCGCCTGATCGCGGTGGGCGCGCTCGGCGCGATCCTGGCCGTCACCGTCGCGATCGGCTGCACCAGATGGGTCCGTTCCGCCGCGGACGGTCACATCTATGACGCCGCTTCGGTCCCGGCCGCCCCGGTCGCGCTGGTCCTGGGCGCCCAGGTGGACCCGAACGGCCAGCCGTCGGCATTTCTGGCCGCCCGCCTGGACATCGCCCGCCGGCTCCTGGAAACCGGCAAGATCAAGGCGATTCTGGTCTCCGGCGACCACGGCGAATGGGCCTACGACGAGCCGGGCGCGATGCGGGCCTGGCTGGTCGCCCGGGGCGTCCCCGACGACCGGGTGGTCCAGGACCACGCGGGCTTCGACACCTACGACTCCTGCGTCCGGGCCCGCAAGATCTTCGGCGTCCAGCAGGCGATCGTGGTGACCCAGGACTTCCACCTGCCCCGCGCCGTGGCCCTCTGCCGCAAGCAGGGCATCGAAGCCACCGGGGTCGGCGACGACACCGTCCGCATCTACGAAGGCCTATGGCTGCGCGGCGAGATCCGCGAATACGGCGCCGCCGTCAAAGCCGCCGCCGACGTCCTGACCTCCCGCGACCCGGTCTTCCTCGGCCCACACGAGACCGGCGTGGAGAACGCCGTCCGAAACAGCTGACACCCTTCTTCCGTACGCGTGACCCCGTCACGTCCCATCGGGGCCGTTCCGCCGTGCGACCGCGATCTCGCCGCCCACTCCCGCCTCTGCCGCGCCCGCCGGGCTGAGATCGGTGGTTGGGCCCTTGCCCGCCGGGCAACTCCGAGCCACGGCTCGCCGGTGGCCCGGCGCCACACCAGACCAGCCGCCCAACGCCCTGCAGACAGGCGCCGACCAGGCCGACCGCCAAGAACTCACCCCGAGCGCAGGCACCGGCCCACGCCCGCCGACCCCGGCACCCACACCGGACCACCCGCCCAAACCAACCGCCGCACTGGCCCGAGCAGCGGGTGGCCCGGCGCCACACCAGACCAGCCGCCCAACGCCCTGCAGACAGGCGCCGACCGGGCCGACCGCCAAGAACTCACCCCGAGCGCAGGCACCGGCCCACGCCCGCCGACCCGGCACCCACACCGGACCACCCGCCCAAACCAACCGCCGCACTGGCCCGAGCACAGGCACCGGCCCACGCCCGCCGACCCCGGCACCCACGCCGGGGTGTCCGCTCAGAGCAGGTCAGCGGCCAGGCTCACCCGGAGGTAGGCGTCCACCCAGGCCCTGGTGGCCTCGGCGCCCGGGTCCGGGCTGAGGTGTTTGACCACCTCGTCCAAGGCGGAGGCGAGCCGGTGCAAGCCGGTGCGGGCAAGTGCGGCGCGGGCCGTGCGCAGGCGGTCGGTGTGGGCGTCGGGCAGGTGGGCGAGGCCGCTGTGCGCCGCTTCGGCGAGGACGTCGCGGGCGGTGGCCACCGCCTCGGACAGCGGGTCGCCGACGTCGCCGTCCGGTCCGGGTGCGCCCGCGCTCAGCGGGCCCTGGCCGATGGCGGGGCCGGCCAGGTCGGGAATGACCGGTGGGCCGTCGGCGGCGATCGCATACGGGTCGACGATCACCCGGCCGCCGCTGCGGTGCACGCTGCCGGCCACGAACCGGGGCGTGCCGCGCCGGCCGTCGAGCGCCACGGCGACCGCGTCGAGCCGGCCCGGCGCGACCGCCGCGTGGGTGGCGACGACCGTGGCGGTGATGCCGGAGGCGTCCCGGATGTCGACGCTGAGCCGCTGTGCCCCGGGCGCGTAGCGAACCTCCCCCACCTCGGCGATCGCCAGGACCCGGACCAGTTCGGCGCGCACCCGGGCGCGGACCGGGCGGGGTGGCATGGCGTCGAGTTCGGCGGCCAGCTTCGCGTAGTCGTACGTGAGCAGCCCGGGTGGCAGCCCGTCCCAGGCGCCGTTCGACACGGTGACCGTGGACTTGGCGATCCGGCTGACGCTGAGCCGCACCGTACGGCTGGCGCTGCGGACCGCGGACTCGGTGACCAGAGCCCCGGAGGCGACCGCGTCGACGGTGGCGCCGGCGATCCGCCGTCGGCCGAGCGCCGGACCGTCCTCGTCGGTCTCCCACTGCCGGTGCGACACCAGGACCACCCCGCTGGCCGCCTGGCCGTGGAAGATCTCCACCCGGCGCTGGCTGTCGATCGCGGTGACCCGGGCGCCGAGCCCGTCCAGCCGCACCCGGCGCAGCGGCGTCTCGGCCGCCTCCTCGGACCCGAGCACCCGGGCCCGCAGGCCGGCACCGCTGTCGGCGGTCACCGCGCGGTGCCGGGCGAAAAGCTCCGCGATGAGGTCGGCGAGTTGCCCGGGCGAATACCGGGCACTGCGGTCCCGGTACGCGCTGAGCTGGTCGGCGAGTTCGGCGGTGGCGTCGAGAGGCCAGCGCAGCCCGGCCCGGTCGAGGGCGGCGACATGCCCGGCGGCGGCCGCGACGAGGCCCGGCCCGGCGTGGACGGCACCGGACCGCAGCACCTCGGCGGCGAACTCGATGACCGGCTCCAGGCCGGAGCCGGTGACGGTGGCGCCGGCGGGCGCTCCGCCGACGTCGACGGAGCACTCGTCGGCCCCGGGAGACTGCTCGTCGGCGGCCCGGAAGGCCCACACGGCGAGGGCGATCACGTCGTCACGGACTCCGGCGCGGGCATCGGTGTGCACGTAACCCAGGTCGCCGGGCACCAGGAACCGCACGGTCGCGGCGGGCAGCTCGGCCACCGGGGCGGTGCCGCGCCGGATCCGGGCGGTGTATCCGGCCTGGTGAGTTCGGCGGGCCGCCTCCACCAGCCGGTTCCCGATCCGGGCGGCGAGGTCCTCGTCGGTGAACCCGCCCGGCGACCAGGCGGGACCGTCCTCGGTGGGCTCGTCCGGGGACGGAGCGGTCTCCGGCCGTGCCGCCTGATAGGCGAAGATCAGCCCGATCAGGTGGCGGCACACCCCGGCCGCCCCGCAGGTGCAGCGCCCCTGTTCCAGGCCGCCTTCGGGCAGTTCGGCCCGGACCCCGTCGGCGAACTCGGCGACGACCGTCACGCCGTCCCCCGCCGACAGCACGGGTGGTTCCCGTTCGGCCTCGCGGGCGGCCCGTTTCACCAGGCCCCGATTGGCGAGGGCGGCCAGCGCGTCCGCGTCCAGGGCCCGCAGATCGGCCCGCGCCGGGACGCCGGCGGATCCCGGCGAACCGCTCGCAAGCTCGCTCATGCCGTCCCCTCCGCTGCGCTCCGGCGCCGCCATGAGTTCATGACTGAGCTGACCAGATTCGCTCGCAAGCTCGCTCATGCCGTCCCCTCCGCTGCGCTCCGGCGCCGCCATGAGTTCATGACTGAGCTGACCAAATTCGCTCGCAAGCTCGCTCATCGGCCCACTCGCTCGGCGACGAAGGCGGCCAGTTCGCCCGGCGTCATGGCGCCCACCCAGGCGCCGACGTCGGCGAGTCTCTGCGCGCAGGCCCGGTCGTACGCCGGATCCGCCTGCTCGTCGAGGGCGGCCAGCCCGAGGACGATGCTGCCCTGTTCGACCAGTCCTCGTACGCTGCGCACCAGGTCGGCCTCCGATCCGCCCTCGAAGAAGTCACTGATCACCGCGACGATCGCCCGGCGTGGCTGTTCGACCAGCTGGGCGGCGTACCGGACCGCGCGGGCGATGTCGGTGCCCCCGCCGAGCTGGGATTTCATCAGCAGTTCGACCGGGTCGCTGACGTCCGACGTCAGGTCCACCACGTTGGTGTCGAAGGCGATGAGATGCGTCCGCACACCGGGCAGTCCCCACAGGCAGGCCGCGGTGACCGCTGAGTGGATCACCGAGGACAGCATCGATCCGGACTGGTCGACGAGCAGGATCACCTGCCACTGGGAGAGCTGCCGCCGGGTGCGCGACATGAAGTACGGCGTCTCGACGTAGAGCCGCTGCTCCTCCGGCCGGTAGTTGCCGAGGTTGGCGCGGATGGTGCGCCGGGCGTCGAAGTCGCGGGCCTGCTTGAACCGGCTGGACCGCCGGGACCGGGCGCCGGAGAAGCTCTGCCGCACCTCTGTGGCGAGCCGTTCCATCAGGTCCCGGACCACGGCCTCGACGATGCGCCGGGCCAGCCGGAGCACCTCCGGGTTCATCAGATGCTTGGTACGCAGGACCGCCCGCAGCAGCGACGGATTGGGTTCGATGCGCTGGAGCACGTCGGGGTCGGTGACGATGTCGTCGATCTCGTATCGTTCGACGGCGTCGCGCTGCAACCGCTCGACGGTCTCCTTGGGGAAGAGCCGGGTGATGTCGTCGAGCCAGTCGACCGTGGTGAGCTGGGAGGGCCCGGTGTCGCCCTGTCTGCGGATGTCCCTCCGGCCGAGCTCCCCGTCCCGGCCGTAGAGCCAGTCCAGCGCCGCGTCCTGGCCGGCCGCGTCGCCGGAGAGCCCGCCGAGACAGCCGCCGGCCGGCTCGCCGAGGATGAGCCGCCAGCGTTCCAGCCCCATGTCGGTCATCGGCTCTCCCCCGCGCTGATCAGCCCGGCCCGCGCCAGGCGCCGCTCCACGGTCTCGTCCAGGGCGAGACCGGCCGCCACGGTCTCCGCCGGCACGGTGGTGCGCAGCAGGTCCCGGGCGTAGCCGTCGATGCCGCGATGGGCCAGCAGCCGTTCACCGATGGTCTCCCGCTCGCGGGGCGGGAAGTACGCGAAGGCCTGCCGCAGCGCCGGCAGCGCGACCAGGAAGTCCTGCGCGCCGAACCCGGTGACGAGCTCGTCGAGCAGGCCGAGGATGCCGCTGGGGGCGAGCACCGGCTCGCGGGCCACGCCGAACAGCCCGGCCAGCCAGTCACCGGCCGTCCCGGCGGCGAACGCGCCACGGACCGCCTGCGCCGGATCCTCGAGGAAGGATTCGGCGAGCACGTGACCGAGACCGTAGAAGGCGCCCCGCAGATCCGGCGGCGCGGCCCGGTCGGCGGCCACCCGCGCGGCGACCGCCACGGTTTCGGTACGGTCGACGCCCACCGTCGCGGCGTGCAGCACCGCGTCGCGGACCGCCGCGACCGCCGCGATCCGGCCGGGGTCGGCCGGCGACCCGGCCGCGTGCCAGCCCTCGGCCAGCCACAGGATGCGGCGGGTCGCGGCCGCCACGACGACGGCGAGCGCCTCGCTGCCGGCGGTCCCGAGGAGCCGATCGTGCCGCCACAGCGCCAGCGTCACGGCGAGCACCCGGCCGAGCACGGTCAGGTCGCCGCCGGCCGCGACTCCTTGACGCAGCCGCTCGGGCACGTCCTCGCCGAGCTCGGTGACGCCGCAGAGCGCCGCGTCGAAGACGGTGTCGGCCAGCGCGGCCAGGTCGCCGGCGGCCTGGCCGATGCTCTCGGCGATCCGGGCGGCGGCCGCCGTCTCCAGGGTCGGCCCGTACCCGCCGGCCTCGATGAGGGCGGTGAGCCGCTGCTCGTGGTTCTGAACCGTCCACCGTTCGGCGAGGACCGGGTCGATGCCGGTGGCCGGGCCGGTGAGCCGGCGGAACCCGGGCACGGCCAGCACCCGGAGCCGGTGCAGCACCCGGCTGATCTCGAGCCCGCGCGGGATGAGCAGGTCGACGTCGACTTCGCCGGGCCGGTCGAGGCCGTGCCGTTCCAACTCGGCGATGGCGGCGTGCACGAGCGGCGGAAGCGGGGTGTCCGGATGCAGCCGGCCGTGCCGGTCGCCGCTGAGGGCGGCCGTCATCTCGATCACGGCCGGGTGCTGCCCGGCCGTGACGGCGCCGCGCACGGCCCACGGCAGCGGCACGTCGAGGGCTTCGCTGACCAGAGCGGAGGCCAGGCCGTCGAGCACGTCCACCCGGGCCGGGCAGGAGTGGCCGCGCAGCCGGGCCAGCGCCTCGGCTCCGGCCCGCGCGGCGATCAGGTCGGCCGTGGAGACCGGCTGACCGCGCTTGCGCAGCCGCTCGGCGACCGCCGTGACCAGGTATCGGGCGGCCTGCTCCGGCCCGCTCTCCCAGAGCCGCTGGTAATACTCCGGCGACGGCATGCCGGACTGGTAGCCGCCGAACGCGTCGAGCCGCCGAAACGAGTAGGGCACCAGGTAGCTGCGCGCGGTGGCCCCGTCCGGCGGCTCCGGAACGGCGGGCCAGCCGCTCCCCGCCACGAAACCGCCGCTCGCACCCGGCACCGCGGAGGAATCAGCGGCCGCACCCGGCACCGCGGACGAATCAGCGGCCGCGCCCGGCACCGCGGACGAATCAGCGGCCGCACCCGGCACCGCGGACGAATCAGCGACCGCACCCGGCACCGCGGACGAATCAGCGGCCGCACCCGGCACCGCGGAGGCCACATCCGGCAGACCAGGCACCACGGACGAACCGCCGGTCGCACCCGGAACCGCGGAGGAGGCCGCCGGCGGGCCAGACACCGCGGAAGGCGGCGCGGCGACGAGGCGCAGCAGAGCGGGCCGGTGGAACCCGCCCACCACCGCGACGACGGGCCGCCCACCGGCGTCAGCGAGCGCGGACCGGATCCACTCGGCCATATACGCTTCCCGGGCCGTGTCCGAGGCCCCGGCCGCGGCGTCCCCCCGGACCACGTCGAAATAGGTCGCCAGCCGCTCCGCGAGCCCTTCGCCGGGCCCCATCTCGACCACGTGGTCCCACAGCGAGTCACTGTTGTCCACGCCGAACGCCGTACACAGCCGCCCGACCGCCTCGGCATGGCGAAGCTCGGCGTCGGCATACCGGTTGTCCCGGTCGGCGAAGGCCTCGTGCCACGCCGGCAGGTCGATGAACCGGCTCTCGGCCCCCCACTCGCGGGCGGCCCGCAGCGCCTCCCACTCCGGCGAGTACTCGCAGAACGGCGCCCACGACCCGTGCCGCCGCCGGTCGTCGGCGTAGCTGGTGAACACCGCGACCGGCAGCTCGTGCCCGAGCAGCAGCTCACCGATCCGGTCGTTCATGTCGGCGGGGCCCTCGATCAGCACGTGGGCGGGCCGCAACTCGGCGATCGTGGCCCCGACCAGACGGGCGCAGGCGGGGCTGTGGTGCCGGACCCCGATGACGGTGAGGCTCATCCGCCCGGCAGTTCCCGCCGGGCGTCCCGCAGCTCCCGCCACTGCTCGCCGGATCGCCATCCGGTGTGCTGCTCCAGGTAGCGGCGCAGTTTGGCGAGGTCTTCCGGGTTGTCCTTGGCGGCCGTGCCGGCGAGGCAGGAGGCCAGGTCGCCGGCGGTGCCGGCGGCGCCGCGCAGGAACCAGCCGCGCAGCCCGATCGCGTGCGCCACGGCGACCGCCTCGGCGGTGCTCATCACCCCGGAGAGCCGGTCCATCTCGTCGCCCCGCGCGGTCCGCCCGGTACGCAACTCGCGGAACGCCGTGACAAGGACCTCCAGCACGTCCCGCCGGGGTGGGACGGTGACCCCGGAGCGCCGCAGCAGCGCACCGGCCTCGGCCTCGACGAGCGCCAGCTCGGTGTCGAAGTCGGCGATCGGGAAGACCGTCTCGAAGTTGAACCGCCGTTTCAGCGCCGAGCTCATGTCGTTGACGCCACGGTCCCGGGTGTTGGCCGTGGCGATGATGTTGAAGCCGTCCTTGGCGAACACCATGCCGGCCCCACCGGGCAGCTCCGGCACGGCGAGGACCCGGTCGGAGAGCGGCGAGAGCAGACAGTCCTGCACCTCGAGCGGGCACCGGGTGATCTCCTCGAACCGGACGGTGCGGCCCTCGGCCATGCCCCGCAGCAGCGGCGCCGGCACCAGCGACCGCTCGCTCGGGCCTTCGGAGACGAGCAGCGCGTAGTTCCACGAATACTTGATCTGGTCCTCGGTGGTGGCCGCGCCGCCCTGGATGGTGAGGGTGGATTCGCCGCTCACGGCGGCCGCGAGCAGTTCGGAGAGCAGCGACTTCGCGGTGCCGGGCTCGCCGACCAGCAGCAGCCCCCGGCTGGTGGCGAGGCTGACCAGCGCCCGGTCGATCAGCGACGGGTCGCCGACGAACTTGCGGGTGACGCCGAGCGCGTCGTCGCCGACGACGAAGGCGCGGGCGGCGCGCAGGCTGAGCGCCCAGCCGGGCGGGGTGGGCGCGTCGTCGGCGGCACGCAGGCGGGCCAACTCGTCGGCGTAGCGCACCTCGGCGGGCGGGCGCTGCATGGCGTCGACGGGAACGGTGACGGACAGGGTCATGACGGCACCTCGGTCAGGTCGCGCAGCGCCTCGGCCGCGGTGATGGGATCGCGTTCGTGGAGCCGGTCGTCCTGGCGGCCGCGGCGCCGGTCCTCGGCGCGGCGCACTCCGCCTGCCGGGGCGCCTGCCCCGCCGAACCTCACCCGGGCCGGGTGCCGGGGCAGCGGGCGGCTCTCGCCGGTCCACCGGCGCACCCGCCTCCACGCCACCGGGACGACGAACGTCTCCACGCTCCGCACCACGGTCACCGGCCACTCCCCGCTTCGGCTCCATCGATCGGCTGCACCCTAGCGACTCCCACCGACAAAAATCGGAGCGGCCGGCGCGGGCATCGACCGCCGTGGACTTCTGGGCGGCCGCGCGCCGGAGTGACAGGCAGGACCGGCGCGGGCCGCGCAGGCGGCCGGCCCGCGCCGTTCCTGGTCAGAGCGAGATGCAGAGCGTCAGAGCGAGATGTAGATCCGGTGACCGGTGGGGACGAAGCCGACCCTCTCGTAGACACGCCACGAGTCGTCGCCGCTCGCTTCGAGCCAGGCGATCTCGCGGCCCCGAGCGAACAGCAGGCGGGTCAGTTCGGCGGTGACGGCCGCCGCCAGGCCGCGCCGGCGGTAGGCCTCTCGTACGCCGACGCCGCCCACCTCGCTCAGCCCGTCCTGCGGCGCGGACGCCTGGGCGCCACCGGCGCAGGTCCCGCTTCCGGCGAAGGCCGCCAGCGCGACCCCGCCGCGTTCCTGGGCGCGGCGGATCCGGGCGACGTCGGCCTCACCGGCCCACGACTCCCCGAAGGCCTCGCTGACCGCCTCGGACATCGCGGCCCGGTCCGGGTCCGTGCCGGGTTCCGCGAGCCGCAGACCTTCCGGTACGGGCCACGCCGTCAACGATTCCGGAGTGCAGATCAGGTACTGATGCCGGGCCTCGACGGTGAATCCGGCCGTGAGCAGCAGTTCTTCCAGGTCGGGGGCGCTGCTGCACACGTACTCGAGCCGGGGTTTGCGCCCCGCCGCCCGGAACGCGCTGATCAGTGCCGTGACGTCGGCCCCGGTGATCGGCGCGCCGGGCACCGGGGAGGCGTAGTTGAGGTAGGGACTGTCGGTGTCCGGCTGAAGACCGGCCACGAAGGGGCCGATCTCGAGAACCTCGGGACGGGTGCGGAGGTTGGACACGACGGAGCGCTGGATGCGCAGATCCATGGTGAGGAAAGCCTTTTCAGAGTGAAGGAACACCTGCGGGAATGGGCATGCAGGGCCGCCGCGGGCGGAGATGCTCAGCGGCGGCCGTGGGGCCGGGCCGGGATCACAGGCTTCACTCTTTCGAGAAATCGGGATCGCGCGCTCTGGGCGTGATCGCCCGGTGAGACTTTCACGATCTCGGGAGCGCGCGCAAGTCCCCGGTGAGGTATCGCTGGACGGTCGGGCCGAGCCAGGCGACCGCTTCGTCGCGCTCCAGACCGGCCACCGGCGGCAGTCGCAGCACGTAACGGCAGAGGGCGAATCCGAGCATCTGGGTGGCGACCAGGCCGGCCCGGACGGGCGCTTGCGCGGGATCCGGTGCGAGCCGGGCGGCGAGCGGGCCGAGTTGCCCGGCGAAGATGGCGCGGATCCGCTCCGCGGGCCCTTCCTGGGTGACGGCGGCGCGGAGTAGGGCGAGCAGGGTGTCGTCGCCCTCCCACCGCTGGAGGAAGTGCCCCACCAGGACCGATCCGGCCTGGCCGGGCGTCACCTCGGCCATGTCCGGCAGGCGCAGGTCGAACTCGGCCGCCGCGGCGAACAGCCCTTCCTTGTTGCCGTAGTAGCGCATCACCATCGACGGGTCGATGCGGGCGTCGGCGGCGATGCTCCGGATGGTGGCGCGCTCGAATCCGTCGGCGGCGAACCGCTCCCGTGCGGCGGCCAGGATCGCGGCGCGGGTGGCGTCGGAGCGGCGGGTCGTCATGTCCCCACCATATGCCAACACCTGTTTGCCAACAAGTGTTGACTGACGGGTGGAGCGGCGCCTACGGTTTTGCCAACACCTGTTGGCAAGCGAGCGGAGGACACCATGCACACCACCGTCGCGATCATCGGCGCCGGCCCGACCGGGCTCCTGCTCGCCGGCGACCTGGCGTCGGCCGGGATCCCGGTGACCGTCTTCGAACGCCGGTCCGAGACGTCCAACCTGACCCGCGCCTTCGGCGTGCACGCCCGCACCCTGGAGCTGCTGGACGCCCGAGGCCTCGCCGACGGCCTCACCGCCGAGGGCGCCCGCGTGCGGCGCCTGCGCCTGTTCGACGGGATCCGGCTGGACCTCTCCCTGCTGCCGTCCCGGTTCCCCTATCTTCTGATCACCCCGCAGTACCGGGTGGAGAACGCGCTGGCCGAGCGGGCACAGAAGGCAGGCGCCGAGTTCCGGCACGGCGCCCGCCTCACCGGCCTGCGGCAGGACGCCGACCGGGTCACCCTCGACTTCGCCGACGGCGACCCGGTCACCGCTGACTACGTGGTCGGCGCCGACGGCGTGCGCAGCACCGTCCGGCAGAGTCTCGGCCTGCCCTTCCCCGGCAAGGCGGTGCTCACCTCGATCATGCTGGCCGACGTGCGACTGGCCTCCCCGCCGGAGGACGTGCTGGCGGTCGACGCGGTCGGCGACGCGTTCGCGATGGTCGCCCCGTTCGGCGACGGCTGGTATCGGATCTTCGCCTGGAACCGCGACAACCAGGTCGACGACCGCACCCCGGTGACCCTCGACGAGATCCGCGCGGTCACCGGCCGGGTCCACGGCACCGACTTCGGCATCACCGAGAGCCGCTGGATGTCCCGCTTCCACAGCGACGAACGACAGGCGCCGCGCTACCGGGTGGGCCGGGTGTTCCTGGCCGGCGACGCCGCCCACGTGCACTCACCGGCCGGCGGGCAGGGCATGAACACCGGTATGCAGGACGCCGCGAACCTCGCCTGGAAACTCACCGCGGCCGTCCAGGGCTGGGCGCCCGCCGGTCTGCTCGACACCTACGAGGCCGAGCGCCACCCGGTCGGCCGGATGGTCCTGCGCAGCAGCGGCGCCCTCATCCGGGCCGCGATGATCCACTCCGCGGTGGGCCGCCGGGCACGCAACACCCTGGGCCGCGTCCTGCTCGGCCTGCCGCCGGTGGCGCGCCGGGCCGCCGGAGTCGTCTCCGGCGTCGGCATCACCTACCCGGGCATGCCGCGAGCCACCGACGTCACACTGCGCGACGGCAGCCGCCTCTACCAGGCGCTGCGCGCGGGCCGGCACGTGCTGATCACCGATCAGACCTTCGAGGGGTACGCGGACCGCCTGCTGGTGACGGCCCCGGAAGCCGGCACGGGCGACGCGACCCTGGTCCGCCCGGACGGCTACGTGGCCTGGCGCGGCCCGGCCGGCGAGGCCCCCGCGGCCGTGCACCGGTTCCTGTCCTGACCGCCGGCCCGGGGTGGACGGTCCACCGAGGCGCCCTGACACCCGGGACCCGTTCACCTCGAAGCCGCCGGCCACCGCGAACCCGGCACCGTGGCCCGCGGCCCACCACTCGAGCCCGGCGCCCGCGCCACCGCCCCGGCGTGGCAGGCGGATCGCGTCCTTCCCGTTTCGAGATCGGGTAGGCGTACCGGAAAAAGGAAGCGTAAGGCTGACGCGAAGATCTCCACCAGGAGTGCGCGACGGTGGGACCATGACGACCATGACGGTCGACTACAGGGTGCGGCTGCGGTTCTCCGACGAGTCGCAGGCCGCGGCGACACACACCAATCTTTCCGCGGTTCGCCTGGACGGGCGGGCGCTCTGGATCGCCGGCGACGAGACCGCCACGATCGAGCGGCTGATCGCCGACGATCCGGCGAAGCCGGCGGAGTTCGGCGACGAGGCCCGGTTCCGTCTCGCCGACTTCGTCGACCTGCCCGGCCTGGACGCCGACGAGGAGGCCGACGTCGAGGGGCTGGCCCGCTCCGGCCGGTTCCTCTGGGCCGTCGGCTCGCACAGCCTGCGCCGCAAGCAGATCAAGGACCGGCACGAGGGTCCCAAGGCGCTGCGCCGGCTCGCCCGGGTGGAGGGTCAGGCAAACCGCCAGATTCTGGTACGCCTGCCGATCGCCGAGGTGGACGGGCTGCCCACCCCGGTCCGGGAGATCGAGGTCGGCGGTCAACGGCACCGGGCGGCCGCCCTGGCCGGCCGCGACGACCTGCGCCGGCTGCTGCGCGACGACGAGCATCTCAGCCTGTTCCTGCCCATCCCCGGCAAGGACAACGGGCTCGACGTCGAGGGCATCGCGGTCCGCGACGACCGGGTCTACCTGGGCCTGCGCGGGCCGGTGCTGCGCGGCTGGGCGTTCGTGCTGGAGCTGCGGCCCTACGTGACCCCGGACGAGCCGGGCCGGCTGCGGCTGCACCGGTTCGATGACGGGCGGCTCTACCGCAAGCACGTGCTCGACCTGGACGGCCTCGGCGTGCGCGACCTGTGCCCGGCCGGCGACGACCTGCTGGTCCTGGCCGGCCCCACGATGGACCTGGACGGGCCGGTGCGCATCTACCGGTGGCACGACGCCTGCCGGGCCGAGATCCCGACGATCGTGCGGCACGACTCGATCGTCCGGGAGCTGGAACTCACCTACGGCGAGGGCGACGACCACGCCGAGGGACTGAGCATGCTGGGGAACGACCGGGTGCTGGTCGTCTACGACAGCCCGGCCAAGCACCGGCTCACCTCCGACGGCGCGGTGGTCGCCGACGTGCTGCGGCTGCCCTGAGACGCCGGCCGCCTCCGGCCCGGTGCCGACCCACCACGGGGACTGATCGGCGAGGCGGCCGGGGCCTGGTGGATCGGGTCAGGCTCCGCGAGGAAACCAGGTCCGGGCCGGTGCGGAGAGCCGAGCAGGCGACGTCCCCACTCACCCGAAGAGGCCGGGCCGGTGGAGGTGCCCACCGGCCCGGCCTCTTCGAAAGGGCCGGTCAGGCGCCGCGGAGGGTGGCTCCGAAGCGGGAGGCGGTCAGGGCCACCGCGGCGTCGCGGGCCGCGATGGTCTCCTCCGAGGTGAGCGTGCGGTCCGGGGCGCGGAAGGTCAGCTTGTAGGCGAGTGACCGTTTGCCCGCACCCAGTTGCGCCGACTCGTAGACGTCGAAGAGCGCCACCGACTCCAGCAGTGAGCCGGCGCCCTCGGCGAGAGCGGCCTGGACCTCGCCGGCCGGGACCGTGCGGTCCAGGACGAGGGCCACGTCGATCAGTGCCGGCGGGAAGGTGGAGATCTTCACGGCTTCGACGACCGGGGCGTCCGGCAGGGCGTCCAGGTCGATCTCGGCGGCCGAGGTGCGCTTGGGCAGTTCGAGGGCGGCGAGGACGGCCGGGTGCAGTTCGCCGGCGTGACCGACGACCGCGCCGTCGACCAGGATCTCGGCGCAGCGGCCGGGGTGCCAGGGGGCGTGTTCGGCTGCCCGTACGGTGACGAGGTTGTCCGGAACGCCCGCCGCGGAAAGCGCGACGCGCGCCGCCTCGATCGCGTCCGCCCAGGTCGCGGCCCTGCCCTGACCCCACCAGCCGGCCGGCTCGATGTCGCCGGCCAGCACGACGGCCAGGTGCCACGGCTGCTCGGGGACGATCGCGTTGGCGGCCGCCCACTCGGCGTTGGTGGGCCGGCGGTCCACGCCCAGCGAGGGCGGCGCGGTGGAGGTGAGATGCGGCAGGAACACCGTGCCCGCCTCGAACAGCGCGACGTCGCGCCGGCCGCGGCCCAGGTTGCGTTTGAGCGTGCCGAGCAGCGGCCCGAGCAGCGTCGTACGCAGCAGCGGCTCCTCCTCGGACAGCGGGTTGGTGAGCCGCACCGCGCTGCGCCGGGGGTCGGCGGCCGGCAGCCCGAGGGTGTCGGCCAGGCCGGGCCCGACGAACGGGTAGGACAGCACTTCGACGTACCCGTTCTCGGCGAGCGCCCGGCCCACCGAGCGGCGCTGTCGCTGCGCCGGGGTGAGACCGTTGCTGCTGCCGGCGGGCGGCAGCACGCTGGGGATCTCGTTGTAGCCGCCGAGCCGTGCCACCTCTTCGATCAGGTCGATCGGCGCCACCAGGTCGGGCCGCCAGGTCGGTGCGACGACGCTGAGCACCTCGTCGCCGCTGACCTCGCAGCCGATCTCGGTGAGCAACGAGGCCACCTCGGAGGACGTGTAGGGCAGCCCGATGATCCGCTCCGGTGAGGAGGCGGGCAGCGTCAGCGCGACCGGCGCCACCACGTTGTCGATGTCGAGCACGCGCTCGTCGACGGTCCCGCCCGCGTGAGTGGTCAGGATGTCGACGGCCTTCTGCAGCGCGGCGAGCGGCAGCGCCGGGTCGACGCCCCGTTCCCACCGTTTGGCGGCCTCGCTGAACAGTTTGTGACGGCGGGCGGTCCGGCCGACCATGACCGGGTCCCAGTGGGCGGCTTCGAGGAGCACGTCGACGGTGCCCTCCTGCCATTCGCTGGTCTCGCCGCCCATGACGGCGGCGAGCGAGATCGGCCCGGTCTCGTCGCAGATCACCATGTCCTCGGCGTCGAGCGAGCGCGCCACACCGTCGAGGGTGGTCAGCTTCTCCCCGGCCCGGGCGCGGCGCACGACGAGGCCGCCGCTGAGCCGGTCCAGGTCGAAGACGTGCATCGGCTGGCCGAATTCGAGCATCAGGTAGTTGGTGATGTCGACGGGCAGCGAGATGGCCCGGATGCCGGCCGCGATGAGCCGCCGCTGCATCCACTCCGGAGACTGGGCGGCCGGGTCGATGCCGCGGACGACGCGGGCCGCGAACCGGTCGCAGCCGACGGTGTCCTCGACCGTCACCGGCCACGGCGCGTCGGCGGTGGCGCCGGGCGCGGGGATGGCCGCCGGGTCGGTGAACGGCACCCCGAAATGGGTGGCGAGCTCCCGGGCGATGCCGCGGACGCTCATCTCGTAGCCCCGGTCCGGGGTGATCTCCACCTCGACCAGCACGTCGTCCAGGCCGACGACCGGGCGGGCGTCCGTGCCGGGGGCGGCGGGCACGTCGGCGGGCAGCACGATGATGCCGGAGTGGTCGCCGGAGAGGCCCAGCTCGGCGGCGGAGCAGATCATGCCGTGCGAGTTCCGCCCGTACGTCTTCCGCGCCCCGATCCTGAACCCGCCCGGCAGTTCGCCGCCCGGGAGGATGACCACGACGAGGTCGCCCTCGACGAAGTTGCGCGCCCCGCAGACGATCTCCTGCGGCACGTCGCGCCCGACGTCGACGGTGCAGAACCGGATCGGCTTCTTGAAACCGGTGAGCTCCTCGATGGTGAGCACCCGGCCGACGACCAGGTCGCCGAGGATCGTGCCGGCCTGGTCGACGATGGACTCGACCTCCATGCCGAGGTTGGTCAGCGCCGTGTCCAGCTCCGAAGCGGTGATCCCCGCCGGCAGCTCGACGTACTCGCGCAGCCACGACAGTGACGTCTTCATCGCTTCAGGACTCCATTCCGAAGTTCGTGGTGAACCGCACGTCGCCCTCGACCATGTCGCGCATGTCGGAGACGCCGTTGCGGAACATCAGGGTCCGCTCGACACCCATGCCGAACGCGAATCCCGAGTAGACGGCCGGGTCGATGCCGCACGCGGTCAGGACCCGGGGATTGACCATGCCGCAACCGCCCCACTCGACCCAGCGCGGCCCGTCCCGGTGCTGGGCGAACCACACGTCGAATTCGGCGGACGGCTCGGTGAACGGGAAGTAGTGCGGCCGCCAGCGGGTCTTCGCGTCCGGGCCGAACATCGCCTTGGCGAAGTGGTCGAGCGTGCCCCGCAGGTGGGCCATGGTGATGCCCTCGTCGATGACCAGGCCTTCGATCTGGTGGAACACCGGGCTGTGTGTGGCGTCCAGCTCGTCGGTGCGGTACGCGCGGCCGGGGCTGACGATGTAGATCGGCGGCTGCCGGTCCAGCATGGTGCGGACCTGGCCGGGCGACGTGTGCGTACGCATGACCAGGCCGGGCAGGTCGACGAAGAAGGTGTCCGAGGAGCCGCGGACGGGGTTGTCCGGCCCGATGTTGAGCGCGTCGAAGTTGGCCCACTCCAGCTCCAGCTGGGGACCGTCGACGAGGTCGTAGCCCATGCCGATGAACACGTCGGCCATGTGTTCCATGAGCGTGGTCAGCGGGTGCCGGGCGCCGCGCGGGCGGCGGGTCCACGGCAGGGTGACGTCGACGCGTTCCTCGACCAGGACGCGGGCGGCCCGGTCGGCCGTGAGCTCGACCTGGCGGGCGTCGTAGGCGGCCTGCACGGCCTGCCGGGCGACGTTGACGCGTTTGCCGGCGTCGGACTTCGCGGCCGGCGGCAGCGAGCCGATCTCGCGGCGGGCCAGCGAGACGGGCGAGCGGTCGCCGAGGTGGGCCGGTTTCAGCGCCTGCAGCGCGTCGAGGTCGGCGGCAGCGGCGAACGCCTTCTCGGCCTCCGCGACCGCGCCCTCGAGAGCCTCGGGGGCCAGCAGGGCGGCCTGCTTCGGATCGTACGGATCGTTGCGGTAGGACATGGTAGGGCGAACTCCCTCAACACCGGATTTGCCATCGGACCGTCGCTGCTGGGTGCACCGGCGCAGCGAGGGCGAAGCGGCGACAAAGCTGTCACTCTCGAACCTGGGTGCACCGAGCGCAGCGAGGGCCGCGAAGGTGCGACAAAGCTGACACGGTCGAACCTGGGTGCACCGAGCGCGGCGAGGGCCGCGAAGGTGCGACACAGTCGGCACAGTCTACGGAGGCGCGGCTGAGCCGTAGCCCGCCGGTCAGGGAGTTGCGCGCAGAGGTGTCAGATCCGGCGCCCGCGACCAGCGGGCCGGATAAAGGAGAGCCGGGGACCTGACATGCCGCCCAGCATACTCTCAGCGCTGGGCCCGCGCCGACGCATATAGGCAGACCGCGGCCGCCGCGGCCAGGTTGAGACTTTCCGCGCCGCCGTAGATCGGCACCCGTACCCGCCGGTCCGCGGCCTTCAGCACGTTGCCGGGCAGTCCGTGCGCCTCGGAGCCGAACAGCCAGGCGGTGGGGGCGGCCAGCTGCCCGCCGTCGAGCAGCGAGTCCACGTCGTCCTCGCCGGTGCCGCTGGTGGCCAGCACCTGCAGGCCGCTGTCCTGCAGCAGGTCGACCACGGTCAGCGGGGCGCGGACCACGTCCACGTGGAACAGTGAGCCGGCCGACGACCGTACACATTTGCCGTTGTAGGGGTCGACCGCGTCGCCCGCGAAGATCACCGCGCCGGCGCCCGCGGCGTCCGCCGTGCGCAGCACGGTCCCGGCGTTGCCGGGATCACGGATCTCCGCGACCACCGCGACCAGCCGGGGGTTCTTGGCGAGGGCCTCACCGATCGGGATGTCCCCCTGCTCGCAGACGGCTACCAGCCCCTGTGGGTGCACGGTCTCGGCGAGCGCCGCGAGGGCGTCGTCGGTGACCGGCGACAGTTCCGGAGCCCGCGCGGCGAGGTCGGCGTGCCGGTCCAGCGCGGCCGGTGTGCCGAACAGTTCGATCACCGCACCCGCGGCCAGCGCCTCGCGCACGGCCTGCGGCCCTTCGGCCAGGAAACGGCCGCTCTGATCGCGATCCTTGCGGCGCTGCAGGCGCCGGGCCGCGACGATCCTGGGGGTACGGGGTGTGAACACGCTTTTCCGTCCGTCGAGTCGAATCACGAAGGCGCCCCCCGACCGATGATCGGGAGGCGCCCCAACGTGCTACGCGATACATGTCGCGACTCGCTCGAGCGTGGCTCGAGGCAGGTCGCGCGCAACCCCTCGCTCAGGCAGCCTGCGCGGCGGCGCCGCCGGTGCCCTCGGCCGCGACGGCCGCGCGAGCGATCTCGACGATGCCCGCGAACGCGGCCGCGTCGTTGACCGCGAGGTCGGCCAGGATCTTGCGGTCGACCTCGACCTCGGCCAGCTTCAGGCCCTGGATCAGGCGGTTGTAGGTCATCCCGTTGGCGCGGGCGGCCGCGTTGATACGGGTGATCCACAGCTGGCGGAAGTCGCCCTTGCGGTCACGCCGGTCGCGGTACGAGTACTGCATCGAGTGCAGCACCTGCTCCTTGGCCTTGCGGTACAGGCGGGAGCGCTGACCGCGGTAGCCGCTGGCGGTCTCGAGCAGGGTGCGGCGCTTCTTCTGGGCGTTTACCGCCCGCTTGACGCGTGCCATTCTCAGTTACTCCTTACAGGGGTACGGGTCAGGCGCGCGTCAGCGGCCCAGAAGCTTCTTCACTCGCGGGGTGTCGGCCTTGGCCACGGTGACCGTGCCGGTCATCCGGCGGGTGACGTGGGAGCTCTTGTGCTCCAGCAGGTGGCGCTTGCCGGCCTGCTCGCGCACGATCTTTCCCTTGCCGGTGACCTTCACCCGCTTACCCATGCCGGTGTGGCTCTTCATCTTCGGCACTTGACGCCTCTTTCTGGTCTTTTCCCCGCGACCGGGGGGACACGGGGAAAAAGCTGTCCTATGAGAGTTATTCGCGACGGTGGAGATCCTGCGATCGACCCGCGGCGGCGAACCGCTCAGGGTAGGCCGCGAACAATCCTCACTCTGCGGTGGTGCCTGCGGCCTCGGCCGGCGGCGCCTCGGCGACTTCGCCCTCGCGTGGTTCCCGCGGCGGGCGCGCGTTGGCGGCGATCGTTGCTGCCGCGGCGGCCTTGGTAGCCCGATGCGGAGCCAGCACCATGATCATGTTTCGGCCGTCCTGCTTCGGGCTGGCCTCGACGAAGCCGAGCTCCGAGATCTCCTCGCTGAGCCGGCGCAGGAGCCGGAAACCCAGCTCGGGGCGGCTCTGCTCGCGACCGCGGAACATGATCGTCACCTTGACCTTGTCACCCGCCTTGAGGAACCGAACGACGTGACCCTTCTTGGTCTCGTAGTCGTGCGGGTCGATCTTCGGCCGCAGCTTCATTTCCTTGATGACGGTCTGCTGCTGGTTGCGTCGCGCTTCGCGGGCCTTGAGTGCGCTCTCGTACTTGAACTTGCCGAAGTCCATGAGCTTGCACACCGGCGGCCGCGCCATCGGAGCAACCTCGACCAGATCCAGATCGACATCCGCGGCCAGCTGGAGAGCGCGCTCGAGCGGCACGATGCCGACCTGCTCACCCTCCGGACCGACCAGACGGACCTCACGGGCCCGGATCTGTTCGTTCACGCGTGGTTCGACGCTGATGGGGCCTCCTCAGTTGATACCTCACCCGGCCGGGTGGGCCGGGTGCTGCCAATGTCGGTCGGCCCCGAGTGTCCCGCTGGCGGCGGGACGCCGGGAAAGCAGAAGGCCCCGCATGCGATCTCGGAAGAAAGCATGCCGGGGCCCGCTCGACCGGTCATCGGCGCCCAAAGGAGGACGCGCACCCAGCAGGGAGCAATCCCTGCCAGGGAGACCGGACCCGGCCACTGCTGTGACTCGGGTGGGAACCAGCGGGCTCCTCTTTCGCGCTCTTGCCGGAGCAAGGGCGTGGTCGACTGCCGGCAATCCTATCAGGCCTTGTGGGAAGCCGAATGCAGAGCCCTCAGCGCCCGGACGCCGTCGACCGCGTAGTCCTTGTCGACGGCCTGCAGGGCGTGCACCGGAACCTGGTCGTCGTTCTCCAGCTCCAGGTGCGCCCACGCCGAGTTCCGGTCGAACCGGACGGCACGCACCACGGCCCACGGCAGGTCGTAGCCGCCGATCACGTTGCGCACGTGCACACCGTCGTCGTCGGCGGTGACCCGCGGCCGGCAGAACGCCAGCACACCCAACCCGAGCAGCACACCCAGCCCGATCATGGCGATCTGGTCGCCGCGCTGGAAGCTGGCGTTCGAGTTCTGGAAACCCGCCGAGCCGGTCAGCCCGAAGCTGATCACCGTGAAGAACACCATCAAACCCACGGCCAACGGTACGGCCACCCAGCGGATCCTCTTGGGCCGGTAGACGACGGCCGTCATCAGAGCCTGCAGTTGGCGATGTCGGTGACGAGGATCGCCCGGGCGCCCAGCTCGTACAGCTCGTCCATGACCCGGTGCACGTCGCTGCGCTGGACCATGGCCTCGACCGCGACCCAGCCCTCCCGGTGCAGCGGGGACACGGTCGGCGACTCGATCCCCGGCGTCAGGCTGGTGGCCTGGTCGAGCAGGTCGGCGCGGACGTCGTACGCCAGCATGACGAAGTTGCGCGCGACGAGCACGCCCTGCAGGCGCCGCAGCAGCTGGGCGGCGCCGTTGGGGGCCTGCTCCTCGCGCCCGATCAGGATGGCCGAGGACTTCATGATCGGCTCGCCGATCATGACGAGGCCGGCCTGGCGCAGCGTGGCGCCGGTCTCCACGACGTCGGCGATCAGGTCGGCGACACCGAGGCGGACCGCGTTCTCCACCGCGCCGTCGAGGCGCACCACGTCCGCCTTCAGCTCGTGCTCGTCCAGGTAGCGGCCGACCACCCCCGGGTAGGCGGTGGCGATGCGGCGGCCACCGATCTCGTCGACGCTGGTCAGCGACCCGGCCGGAGCGGCCCAGCGGAACGTGGCCCGGCCGAAGTTGAGGTCGAGCAGCTCGGTCGCCGGAACCCCGGAGTCGACGAGCAGGTCCCGGCCGGTGATGCCGAGATCAAGATCACCCGAGCCGACGTACGTCGCGATGTCCTTCGGCCGCAGGTAGAAGAACTCGACGTTGTTGGCCTCGTCACGGCAGATCAGGTCTTTGGGGTCGGTGCGCTGGCGGTACCCGGCGTCCCGCAGCATCTGTGCGGCGGGAGCGGACAGGGTGCCCTTGTTCGGAATGGCGATGCGCAGCATGGACGTGCTCCTTCGATCGGTGAACGGGTCGGGGACGCGCGTCACAGATGTCGGTAGACGTCCTTGAGCTCCAGCCCGGTGGCGATCATCAGGACCTGGGCCTGGTAGAGCAGCTGGGAGATCTCCTCGGCAGCGCGTTCCGGTCCCTCGTGCTCGGCGGCCATCCACGACTCGGCCGCTTCCTCGACGACCTTCTTGCCGATGAAGTGGACTCCGCGTTCGAGCGCCTCGACGGTGCCCGAACCGGGTGTCTTGTCCGCCGCCTTGCTCTGCAACTCGGCAAACAGTTCTTCGAACGTCTTCACGAGTAGCGATTGTGGCAGCTCATCACGTCTTGACTACGAACGGCCCCAGCCCCTGGGACGTCTTCGGGCGCCGGTTCGCCGAAACCGGGCCGTGCCGTGCCGCGACCCGGCCCGCTCTCCGCGGCAGGCGCTACGCTCCCGTCATGCTCAGCCGACACACCCCCATGGCCCTGGGTGGCGCAGCGTTGCTGCTCGCCGCCGTGACGGCCTGCGCCCCCGTGGAGGAGAACACCTCCACCGCCGCCACCTCCCCCTCGGCGGCCGCCGACCCCTGTGCGCCCTCCTCGCTGGCGACCAGGACCCCCGGAAAACTGACGGTCGGCACCGACAACCCGGCCTACGAGCCGTGGTTCAGCGACAACAAGCCCGGCAACGGCAAGGGATACGAGTCGGCTGTCGCCTACCAGGTGGCCGAGCGGCTCGGCTATCAGAAGAACGACGTCGTGTGGACCAGCGTCACGTTCAACAACGCGATCGCACCCGGGCCCAAGACGTACGACATCGACATCAACCAGTTCTCGATCACCGAGGAGCGGCGGGCGGCGGTCGACTTCTCGTCGCCGTACTACCTGGTGCGGCAGACCGTGATCACCACCGGGAAGTCGAAGATCGCCGGCGCCAAGACGCTGGCCGACCTCAAGACCGCAAAGCTGGGCGCCCAGGTCGGCACGACCAGCTACCAGGCCATCACCGACCTGATCAAGCCGAGCGCCGACCCGTCCGTGTTCAACAACAACGACGACGCCAAGAAGGCGCTGGAGAACGGCTCCGTCGACGGCATCGTGGTGGACCTGCCGACCGCCTTCTACATGACCGCCGCCGAACTCGACGACGGCGTCATCGTCGGTCAGCTGCCCCAGGTCGGTGTGCCCGAGCAGTTCGGCATCGTGCTGGACAAGGGCTCGCCGCTGACCGGCTGCGTCAGCCGGGCGGTCGACCAGCTTCGCCAGGACGGCACCCTCGCCGTGCTGGAGAAGACGTGGCTCGCCGACACCGCCGGAGCACCCGAACTCCAGTGAGCCACACGCCAAGCACCCGGCAACAGGAACGGATCGCCTACCGTCGCGGACGGGCGGTCCGTTCCGTTCTGCTGGCCGCCACATCGACGGCCGTCGTCGGCACCGTCCTCGCCGTCGGCATCACCGGCGCGCCCGGCTGGGACCGGGTCAAGGAGTCCTTCTTCGACCCGGACACCGCCGTCGAATACCTGCCGGAGATCCTCGACGGCCTCTGGCTCAACGTGAAACTGCTGGTCGTCTGTGCCACGTGCGCGATGACATTGGGCCTGCTCATCGCGGTGCTGCGCACCCTGCGGGGCCCGGTCTTCTTCCCGGTACGCGCCCTGGCCACCGGCTACACGTACTCGTTCCGCGGCCTGCCGCTGATCATCGTGATCTACCTGTTCGCGTTCGGCGTCCCCGGGCTGCGGCTGCAGGGCACGCCGGACGTGCTGGTCCTGGGCGCCGCGGCGATCACCGTGACGTACGGCGCCTACCTGGCCGAGGTGTTCCGGGCCGGCATCGAGTCGGTGCACCCGAGCCAGATCGCGGCGGCCCGCTCGCTGGGGTTGAGCTACCGGCAGGCGATGCGTCACGTGGTGCTGCCGCAAGCGGTTCGCCGGGTCGCCCCGCCGCTGCTCAACGACACCGTGGCGCTGCAGAAGGACGTCGGGCTGATCTCGCTGGCCGGCCCGATCGACGCCATCCGGGCCGCCCAGATCGGGGTCGCCCAGAACGCCGACTTCACCCCGTACGTGGTGGCCGGCGTCCTGTTCGTGTTGCTCGCCCTGCCGCTGATCGCGGTCACCGACTGGGTGACGCTGCGGGCGGCCCGTCGCCAGAACGCGGGGTCCTGATGCTCCTGGAGATCGACAAGGTCCGGAAGGTCTTCGGCGACCACGTGATCCTGGACGGCCTCGACCTGAGCGTGGCCGAGCACGAGGTGGTGGCACTGATCGGTGCCTCCGGCTCGGGCAAGTCCACCCTGCTGCGCTGTGTGAACCTGCTCACCGAGGTGGATGACGGCACGATCCACCTGGACGGCGAGGAGATCACCGACCCGCGGGCCGACCCCGATCTGATCCGCCGCCGCATCGGCCTGGTCTTCCAGTCCTACAACCTGTTCCCGCACATGACGGTGCTGGACAACATCACGCTCGCGCCGGTACGCGTACACCGGAGGTCTTCCGGCGACGCGAAAGCGCAAGCGATGCAGTGGCTGGACCGGGTCGGGCTGGCGGAGAAGGCCGGCGCCTACCCGGACCGGCTCTCCGGCGGCCAGCAGCAGCGGGTCGCGATCGTCCGGGCACTGGTCAACAACCCGCGCCTGCTGCTGCTCGACGAGGTGACCTCGGCACTCGACCCGGAGCTGGTCGGCGAGGTGCTCACCATGATCCGCGAGCTCAAGAACGACGGGATGACCATGGTGCTGGCCACCCACGAGATGGGTTTCGCCAAGCAGGTGGCCGACCGGGTGGCCTTCCTGGACGGTGGCCGCGTGCTCGAACAGGGGCCGCCCGAGCAGGTGCTGGGCGACCCGGTCGAGCCGCGGACCCGTCAGTTCCTGGCACGGATCATCGAAGCCGGGAGGTTGTAGCGTCCCGGCGCTCTACTGTTTGGAGATCTCGCGAATCGCGAGGGCGGCGTCCAGCACCGCCACCGTGCTCTGCCAGCCCTTGTCCTCGATCGAGTCCTCCAGCCCGGCCCGGTCGCGGGCCTGGCCGAGGCTGTGCACGGTGAGCACGCCGTGCGCCACCGGGGTGCTCTCGTCCAGCGCCACCCGGGTCAGCCCGCTCGTGACGGCGTCGCACACGTACTCGAAGTGCTGGGTCTCGCCTTTGATCACCACACCCAGGGCGACCACCGCGTCGACCCGGCGGGCCAGGGCCTGCGCCACCACCGGCAGCTCCACCGACCCGGCCACCCGGGTGGTGATCACCTCCGCGACGCCGCACGCCTCGGCGGCGGCCCGCGCCCGGTTCATCATGTGCTCGACCAGGTCGTTGTGCCACCGGGAGCCGACGATGCCGAGCCGCAGCCCGGCCGCGTCGACGGTCTGCATGTGCGGGTCACCGAAGCCGGCCATCATGTCCCCCTTTTTCGTCAGATCTCACCCCTGGCGGGGACGGTCTCAGCCTAATGCCTCGAACAGATGCCCCATCCGGTCCCGCTTGGTACGCAGGTACCTGACGTTCTCCGGGTGCAGCCGGACGGGCAACTCCTCACGCCCGGTCACGCGGAGCCCGTACCCCTCGAGGCCTGCCCGCTTGGCGGGATTGTTGGTGAGCAGCCGCATCGAGCGGATGCCCAGATCGGTGAGGATCTGCGCCCCGGTGCCGTAGTCGCGGGCGTCGGCGGGCAGACCCAGCTCCAGGTTGGCGTCGACCGTGTCGAACCCGCGATCCTGGAGCTGGTAGGCCTGGAGCTTGTGCAGCAGGCCGATGCCCCGGCCCTCGTGACCGCGCATGTAGAGCACCACCCCGCGCCCGGCCGCGGCCACCCGTTCCAGCGCGGCGTCCAACTGCGGGCCGCAGTCGCAGCGCCGCGAGCCGAAGACGTCCCCGGTCAGGCACTCGGAGTGCACCCGGACCAGCACGTCCTCGCCGTCGGTGAGGTCGCCGTAGATCATCGCCACGTGTTCGCCCTGGTCCGCCGCGGTGCGGTAGCCGACTGCGGTGAAGACGCCGTGCTCGGTCGGCAGGACCGTCTCCACCACCCGCTCCACCTGGCTGCCCTGACGGTGCCGCAGGTAGGCGACGAGCTCCTCGATCGAGATCATCGCAAGGTCGTGCTCGGCGGCGAACTTCTCCAGGTCCGGGCGGCGCTGCATGGTGCCGTCGTCGTTGACCATCTCGCAGAGCACCCCGGCGGGCCGGCAGCCGGCCAGCACGGCCAGGTCGATGGAGGCCTCCGTGTGGCCCGGCCGGCGCAGCACGCCACCCGGTTTGGCCCGCAGCGGCACGATGTGACCGGGCCGGGACAGGTCGCCCGGCTCGGTCTCGGCCGAGGCGAGCAGCTGGATGGTCCGCGCCCGGTCGGCGGCCGAGATGCCGGTGCTGACGCCGTGCTTGGCGTCCACCGTGACCGCGTAAGCCGTGCCGCGCTTGTCCTGGTTGGTGTGGAACATCGGCGGCAGGTCGAGCCGGTCCGCCTCCTCCTCGGGAAGGGGGACACAGATGTACCCGGACGTGTATCGGACCATGAACGCGACCAGCTCCGGCGTGGCGTGCTCGGCCGCGAAGATCAGGTCACCCTCGTTCTCGCGGTCCTCGTCGTCCACCACGATCACCGGCTTACCGGCGGCGATGTCCGCGATGGCGCGCTCGATGTTCTCAAACATTGCGGCTCCCCAGCATCTTCTCCACGTACTTCGCGATCACGTCGACCTCGAGGTTGACCGGATCGCCGATGGCCTTGCTGCCCAGCACGGTCAACTTCGAGGTGGTCGGGATCATCCCGATCGCGAAGCTGTCCTCGTCGACCTCCATGACGGTGAGCGACACCCCGTCCACGGTGATCGACCCCTTCTCCACCACGTACCTCGCCAGCTCGGGCGGCAGCGAGAAACGCACCACCTCCCACTGGTCGGCCGGCTCGCGGGCGATGATCCGCGCCACCCCGTCCACGTGCCCCTGCACCAGGTGACCGCCGAGACGGCTGCCCAGGGCGGCGGCCCGCTCCAGGTTCACGTTCGAGCCGACCCGCAGTGCGCCCAGCGAGGTACGCCGCAGCGTCTCCCCCATCACGTCGGCGGTGAACACGCCGTCGACGTTGTCGATGACGGTGAGACAACAGCCGTTCACCGCGATCGAGTCGCCGTGCCGGGCGTCCGAGGTGACCAGCGGGCCGCGCACGGCGATGACCGCGGAGTCCTCACTCCCCTCGGTCAGGCGCACGATCTCGCCCAGCTCTTCCACGATTCCGGTGAACATCTATAAGTGCCTTTCGTTCCGATTTTCGGGTGGCGGGTGGGGCGGTTGGACGGCTCTCGTTCCGATTTTCGGGTGGCGGGCGGGGCGGTTGGACGGCTCTCATTCCGATTTTCGGGTGGCGGGCGGGGCGGTTGGACGGCTCTCATGCCGATCTTCGGTTGGCGGCGGGCTTTCTTCAGGTCTATGGGCGCTGATCCGGGTGGTCGGAGGGTTTCGGCCGCGGGGTCGCGGTGAAACGCAGATCGCCACCGATCCGCGTGATGTCGGTGAGGTCCAGTTCGATGGCGTCGGCGATGGTGCCGATCCCGGCGCCGACCAGGGCCGCGCGGCCCGCGCCGAGCACTTTCGGCGCGATGTAGCCGATGACCCGGTCGATGAGCCCGGCACCCAGGAATGCCCCGGCGAGCGTGGGGCCGCCCTCCAGCAGCACGTTCCGCACGCCTCGCGCGAACAGCCCGGTGAGCAGCGCGCTCAGATCCACCCGCCCGTCCGGCCCGGCGCCCACGCCGGCCGCCGTGACGATCCAGGTGGGTGCGGCCGCGTCACGGACGCGGGCATTCTCGGGGGTACGCCCGGACGAGTCCACGACCACCCGCAACGGCTGCTTGATCGCCAGCGTGCCGTCACGCAGGTCCCGGACGGTGAGCTGCGGATCGTCGGCCAGCACCGTGCCGACACCGGCGACGATCGCGTCCACGGTGCCGCGCAGCACGTGCACGTCGGCCCGGGACTCGGCCGAGGAGATCCACTGGCTGGTGCCGTCCGCCGCGGCCGACCGCCCGTCCAGCGTCGCCGCGTACTTCCACGTCACGTAGGGACGGCCCCGGCGCACCGCGGTCAGCCAGGCGACGTTGCCGGCCTCTGCCTCGGCCCGCCGCAGCCCGGTGACCACCTCGATGCCGGCCGCCCGCAGCGTCGCCGCCCCGCCCGCCGCCACCGGCGTCGGGTCGTCCACCGCGATGACCACCCGGGTCACGCCGGCGCTGATCAGCGCCTCCGAACACGGCCCGGTGCGCCCGGTGTGGTTGCACGGCTCCAGCGTCACCACACAGGTGCCGCCCCGGGCCAGTTCCCCGGCCTGCGCCAGCGCCACGATCTCCGCGTGCGGGCCCCCGGCATACGCGTGGAAGCCCTCGCCCACCACGTCGCCCTCCGGGCCGAGCAGCAGGCAGCCGACCACCGGGTTCGGGCTGGTCGTGCCGAGGCCCCGGGCGGCCAGCGCGACAGCGCGGCGCATCGCCTCGTCCTCGGTCACCATCTCCGGGTCCTCTCACGCGGAACGGGCACGCGCTGAGGAGAGCTGGGAGCAAACGCCAAGAATCGGACAACCAGGGTACGCTGCGCGCACCCTGTCCGGAACGCGCCGAAAGGGCACGACCGTCCGATTCCGCGCGCTGTCTCCCATCCGGACTGTCTGATCAGCTTTCGCCGATCAACCGTCGGCCCTGGAGTCTCACCAGGTCCACCGGGTGCCGTGGTGCGGGCAACCGGGTCGCGGGCTTACCGACACGAGAGTGTCGGATCACCGCCGGTTCGGAATTTCACCGAGTCCCGCCAGCGCGTGGTGGGTCACCCCTGAGTCTTGCACGGCGTGGAGATTTTGCCACCCACCCCGCGACCTACCTCACATCCCGATCAGAGGACCAACGGCCGTAGACAGTGTCTACGGCCTCTCGGTAGACACTGTCTATGGACTTGGACCAGGGACTCCGCGCCCGCCTCGTACAGGCCGGCGTCGAGCTACTGCAAACCGAGGGCCACACCGCGCTGTCACTGCGGGAGATCGCCCGCCGGGCCGGCGTCTCACACGGCGCGCCCCGCCGCTACTTTCCCACCCACCTCTCGCTGCTGTCGGCCATCGCCCGGGCAGGCCTCGCCGACCTCGCCGACGAGATCGACGCCGCCCTCGCCGCCGCCCCACCCGCACCCCGGGCGCGGATCGCGGCACTCGCCCAGGCGTACATCGGCTTCGCCTCCACCCGGCGCGGCATGTTCGAGCTGATGTTCCGGCACGACCTGCTGCAAAGCGGCTACCTCGGGCTGCGCGAAGCCAGCCTGCCGCTGTTCCGCCTGCTCACCGGCCTGGTCGCGGAAGCCCGGCCGGGCGCCTCCCAACCGGCCGAGATCACCGCCGGCGTGCTCTGGGCGGCCGTGCACGGCATGGCCGAACTGCGCAACTGGGGCAGCCTCCAACTCGCCACCGGCGCCTCCGACCCCGCCCCGTTCCTCGACGCCATCCTCAGCGCCCACCTGGGCCCCGACTCGGGAGAGAACCCCACATGACCGACCGCACCGAACTGCACCCTGCCACCACCGACGACGAACCGCACAGCCGGCCGCCGGAAGAGAGACACCACAGGACTTCCACGCCGCCGCTGTACGCGCTGACCGTCGGCGCGCTCCGCATGGTGCTCCGGCGGCCCACCGTCACCGGACTCGAACACCTGCCCCTCGACACCGGCGCCATCCTCTGCTCCAACCACCTGTCCGTCGGCGACCCGATGTTCCTCAGCATCAGCTCCCCACGGCACATCACGTTCTGGGCCAAGGCCGAGTACTTCAACACCCCCGGCTGGCGCGGCGCGCTCACTCGGCGCTGGATCAGAGGCGTGGGCGCCATCCCGGTCGACCGATCCGGAGGCCGGGCCGCGCTGGCCGCCTTCTCCGCCGCCGTACCGATCCTGCGCGCCGGCGGACTCGTCACCGTCTTCCCGGAAGGCACCCGCTCGCCCGACGGCCGCCTCTACCGGGGCCGCACCGGCGCCGTCCGGCTCGCCGTCCAGGCAGGCGTGCCCATCATCCCGGTCGGCGTCACCGGCACCGACCGGATCCGCCCGCCCGGCACCCGGATTCCCCGGCCCGTCCCGATCACCGTCAACTTCGGGCCCGCCCTCTCGGCTGACGGCCACGGATCAACCACCGCGGAGTTCCGCGCCCGCACCGATGAGCTGATCCACCGCATCCAGGCGCTGACCGGTCAGGAGTACGTGCCCTCCTACGCCCGCTGACCGGCTACTCCGAGTCGCTGCGCCGGCGGTCGATCGCCACATACGACCCCGGCTGGGACTTGGCCACCTTCTTCATCTCCGAGGCGACCGCGATCACCACCCGCGGGTCGGTGAACTGACGCCCGTCGGTGGTCGCCTGCGCCACCCCGATGGAGAGCGTGACAAGCGCCGCCTTCTGCTTGTTGCCCCGCCGGTCCGGCACCTCGATATAGCCGCGCTGCGCGTCCTGCGGCTCGTACAGCCGGTCGGCGGCGGCCTCGAAATCGGTGACCGTCCGCTGGGTCAGCGGCAGCACCTGATCCGGGTGGCAGATGAAGACGAAGTCGTCACCGCCGATGTGCCCCAGGAATATCGACGGCTTGCCGGTCTGCGAACTCGCCCGCTGGAGACTCCGGGCCAGCGAGATGATGAAATCGTCGCCGCGGTCGAACCCGTACACGTCATTGACGCTCTTGAACCGGTCGATGTCGATGTAGCCGACCGAATAGTCGCCGCCGGCACGCATCCGCTCGCCGATCTCCCGGCGCACCCGCGCGTTGCCGGGCAGACCGGTCAGCGGCGACACCTCGCGGGCGTCCTTGTGACGCCGCAGCGTGGTCGACACCCGGGCGATCAGCTCGGAAGTGTCGAACGGCTTCACCAGGTAGTCGTCGGCGCCCGTGGTCAGCCCGAAGACCTTGTCCACGGTCATGCTCTTGGCAGTCAGCATGATCACCGGAAGGGCGGAGGTGAGCGGCTCGGCGCGCATGTGCTGGATCAACTCGACGCCGTCCATCCGCGGCATCATCCAGTCGACCACCGCCAGCGACGGCCGGTGCGACTCCAGCAACTCCAGCGCCTCCCGGCCGTCCCGGGCCCGGATCACCTCGAAACCGTGCACCTTGAGATTGAACTCGACGAAACTGGCGATGTCCTGGTCGTCGTCGACGACCAGAACCAGGTCGGGGCCGTCGTCCGGGTCGAGCTCCGGATCGGGGCCCTCGGGAAGGCGCGGCTCAGCCGTGCTCACGCCGGTCCCATCCGGTCGGCGGCCAGACCACGCAGCTTCCGGATCGCCTCGGCCGGGTCGGCCGCGCCGTACACCGCGGTGCCGGCCACGAACGCGTCCGCGCCGGCCTCGGCGGCCTGCTCGATGGTGTCCGCCGCGATGCCGCCGTCCACCTCGATCCTGATCTCCAGATCGTTGACCTCGGCCCGGCGGCGCACGTCACGCACCTTGTCCAGCATCTCCGGCATGAACGCCTGCCCACCGAAACCCGCCTTGATCGTCATGATCAGGACGGTGTCCAGGTACGGCAGCAACTCCAGATACGGCTCCACGGGGGTGTCCCGGTCGATCGCCAGACCGGCCTTGGCCCCGGCCGCGCGCAGCGTCCGCGCAAGCGCCACCGGGTCGTCGCACGCCTCGGCGTGGAAGGTCACGTTGTAGGCGCCGGCCTCCGCGTAACCCGGTGCCCAGCGCTGCGGGTCGGTGATCATCAGGTGCACGTCGAACGGGATGCTCGTCGCCTTGCGCAGGCTCTGCACCACCGGCAGCCCGATCGTGAGGTTGGGCACGAAGTGGTTGTCCATGACGTCCACGTGCACCCAGTCGGCCGCTCCCTCGATGGCGTGCACCTCCTGCGCGAGGCGGGAGAAGTCGGAAGCGAGGATGCTCGGCGCGATGATGGGCGATCGTTCCACGGCACGAAGTCTATGGCCTGCGCCCGCGAACGGCTGCGGGCTGGGGGTGCCCGGTCCGGCCCGCAGCCCGGCCCGCACAGCCCGGTCGCCGCGTCCTCGTGAGCCGATCCGTGGGCCGGCCCGAACGGCCCGGCCCACGGAACACGGATCTCAGCCGGTGCGGCGGAGGACCGCCAGGAACATGGCGTCCGTGCCGTGCCGGTGCGGCCACAGCTGCACGGTCGGGCCCGGGCCCAGCCCCGGCATCCCCGGCGGCAGCAGCGGACGGGCGTCCACGAAGTCGACCTCGACGCCGCTGCGCCGGGCCCCCTCGCTCACCGTCACCTGGGTCTCCACCATGTGCGGGGAACACGTCACATAGGCCACCACACCGCCCGGACGGACCGCCCGCAACGCCGCCACCAGCAGCTCCCGCTGCAGCTTGGTGAGCGTCGGCAGATCGGCCGGCTGACGGCGCCAGCGCGACTCCGGGCGCCGGCGCAGCGAGCCCAGCCCGGTGCACGGCGCGTCCACCAGCACCCGGTCGAACGACTCCTCCGGCAGGTCGGGATCCCGGCCCACCGACCGGCCGTCGACCGGCAGCACCGTCACCGGCATGCCCTCGGTCGCGATGTCCACCAGACGGGCCCGGTGCTCGGCCACCTCCACGGCCGTCACCTCGGCGCCCCGGCCCGCGGCGATCGCCCCGATCAGGCCGGTCTTGCCGCCCGGGCCGGCACACAGGTCGAGCCAGCGGGTGTCCCGGCCCTCCACCGGCGCGGCCAGCAGCGCGGCCGCCACCAGCTGCGACCCCTCGTCCTGGACGTGCGCGCGACCATCACGGATGGCGGCCAGATCGCGCGGCGCGCCGCCGTTCAGATAGACCGCGTACGGCGAGAAGGCGCCCGGCACCCCGTCCACCTCGTCGGCCAGGTCCACCGCGTCGACCCGCCCCGGACGGGCGCACAGGTGCACGGCCGGCGGCTGGTTGTCCTCGATCAGCAGCCGGGCGGTCTCCTCCAGATCGCCACCGAGCGCCTCCGCGAACGACCGGATGATCCACTGCGGGTGGTGGTGCATGACCGCCAGGTTGCCGACCGGATCCTCCTCGTACGACGGGGCGACCCGTTCCAGCCAGCTCTCCAGCGGGGTCTCGGCGACCGTGCGCATCACCGCGTTCGCGAACCCGCTCGCGCCCGGCGCCACCGAACGGACCAGGTCCACCGTCTGGTTGACCGCGGCGTGCGGCGGCACCCGGGTGTAGAGCAGCTGGTAGACGCCGAGGCGCAGCGCGTCCCGGGCCGGCGGATCGATCCGGGACACCTCCCGCTCGGCGGCCAGCGCGATGATCAGATCCAGGGTGCCGAGGGCGCGCAGGGTGCCGTAGGTCAGCTCGGTCGCGAACGCCGCGTCCCGCCCGTGCAGGCCCATGCCGTTCAGGATGTCGGCGAGGACCAGGTTCGCGTACGCGTCGTCGCGGTGCACCGCGGCCACCGCCTCATACGCCGCCTGCCTGGCCGGATCCGCCGGGGGGCGGCCGGCTCGCGGGGCCCGGCCGCTGCGGCCGTCCCGCGGATGGCCCGGGCCGCTCGGCCGGCTCGGCCGTCCGCCGTGCGGGCGGGACGCCCTGTGCTCCGTCACGCTGTTTCCCTTTCGGCGTGTTCTCCGTGCCCTTGCCTCACTGCGGTGCGGTCGCTCAAGCCAGTCTCTCTCCTGCTTCGATCCGCATGCCGCGCGCCCAGTCGGTCGCCGACATCGGTTTTTTCCCGGCCGCCCGCACCTCGCCGAGCTGCACGGGCGTGGTCGCGGTGCCGGCCAGCACCTGCTTGCGCTCCACCAGCAGCTCACCCGGCCGCAGTGCCGGCGCGTTCGCCACCGGGCGCACCGGGCCCAGCTTGAGCCGCTCGCCGCGCAGCGTCGTCCAGGCGCCCGGCGCCGGCGTGCACGCCCGGATCCGGCGGTCGACCGCGAACCCCGGATCGTCCCACCGGACCCGGGCGTCGTCGACGGTCAGTTTCGGGGCGAACGACACGCCGTCGTGCGGCTGCGGATGCGCCCGGGCGGTGCCCGCCTCGATCGCGTCGAGCACCGCGACCAGCAGCCCGGCGCCCTCCACCGCGAGCCGCTCCAACAGCGCCCCGGAGGTGTCGTTGAACCGGATCTGGTCGGTCAGGGTGCCGTAGACCGGGCCGGTGTCCAGCCCCGCCTCCAACTCGAAGACGCTGGCCCCGGTCACCTCATCGCCGTGCAGGACGGCATGTTGCACGGGCGCCGCGCCACGCCAGGCGGGCAGCAGCGAGAAGTGCAGGTTCACCCAGCCGTGCTTGGGGATCTCCAGAGCGGTGGGCGGGACGAGAGCCCCGTACGCCACCACGGGTACACAATCCGGCGCCAAGCGGCGCAGCCGCTCCTGAAACTCCGGGTCCCGCGGCTTCTCCGGGGTGAGCACCTCGATGCCGCGCTCGTCGGCCCACGCCCCGGCGGGCGAACGGACCAGGCGGCGGCCCCGGCCGGCCGGAGCGTCCGGGCGGGTCACCACGGCGAGGAGCTCGTGCCCGGAGGCGGCGATCGCGTCCAGGCTCGGAACGGCAACGGCCGGGGTGCCGGCGAAGATCAGGCGCATCCGCTCACCTGCCCGGACTGAACAGGCCGGATCCGAAGACGCTCCCGCGGTGCGGGCTGTCCTTGATCGTCGGAGGCTTGGCGGCGTCATACCACTCGGCGGAGCGGATCTGCTTCATCGCCTCCTTGCGGGCGGCGCTGTCCAGCCGGTCCAGGAAGAGCACGCCGTCCAGGTGGTCGGTCTCGTGCTGCACGCAACGGGCCATCAGACCGGTGCCGACCAGCTGGATCGGATCGCCGAACTCGTTGAAGCCGTTGGCCACCACGTTCTGCCGGCGCTTGGTGTCGATGTAGATGCCCGGAATGGACAGGCAGCCCTCCGGGCCGTCCTGCTCCTCCTCGTCGGGGAAGGAGAGCACCGGGTTGATGATGTGCCCGACCACGTCGTCGACGTCGAAGCTGAACACGCGCAGACCGACACCGAGCTGCGGGGCGGCCAGACCGGCACCGCCCTCGTCCCGCATGGTCTCGATCAGGTCCTTCACCAGATTGCGCAGTTCCTTGTCGAAGTCGACGACGGCATCGGCCGGCGTGCGCAGCACCGGATCACCGAAAAGACGGATGGGCTGGACGGTCACGCGCTGAGACTCCTGACTCTGGTGGGCAGCACACGCCCAGTCTACGGAGTGACGCGCGCGACGCTGCGGGTGACAGCACGCCGCGCGGCGGCCTCCCCTCGCGCCGTCTCCCGTCCCGCGGCGGCGTGGCGGTGCGGGCTCAGAAAAGATCGGCCGGATCCACCTGGATGCGAACCGGCAGGGCGGCCTTGCGGGCGCTGCGCACGGCGGCCGCCTCGTGCAGGGCGTGCGCCAGGTCGGCGGCTTTCGAACGGGACACCCGCAGCAGCATCCGTTCCTGGCCGTCGGAGGCCGGGACCGGTCCCAGGATCTCCGTCTCCTCCGGCAGCCGGGCCAGCGACAGCAATTCGGCCACGGCCGCGGCCTGGCCGGTCACGCTGGCCATCCGGGCGGCCGGCGGGAATCCCAGCTCGCGGCGCTCGGCGAGTTCCCGGGCCGCGAACCAGCCGGGATCCCAGCGCAGCAACGCCTGCACCGGGGCGAGCGCACCGTCCGCCACGACGACGACCCGACCGCCCTCCGGCGCCGGCCGGGCCAGCGCTGCCGCGTTCAGCCAGCGGCGCATCGTCTCCTCCGCGGCACGCAGGTCGGCCCGGCTGAGCAGTGCCCAAGTGTCCAGCAGCAGCACCGCGCCGAAGCCGCCTTCGGCCACCGGCTCGGCCCCTGGGGTGGCCACCACGAGGGCCGCTTCGGCGGGAACGGTGTCCAGCACGTCGTCACGCCCGGAAGTGCGCACCGGCACACCCGCGAACGCCCGGCCCAGCTCCTCAGCGGTCCGCCGGGCGCCGATCACCGAAGCCCGCAGCCGCTGCTCACCGCACGCCGGGCAACTGAACGCCGCGGAAGCCCGCCCACACCAGTGACAGATCGGAACGTCCCGCGCGCCCTGCAACCCGAGCGGTCCCGAGCAGTGCGGGCATCGGGCCGGGGTCCGGCACTCGGCACACGCCACCGACGGCAGGTAGCCGCGGCGGGGCACCTGCACCAGCACCGGCGTGCCCGCCTGCAACGCCTGCCGGGCCGCCTGCCAGGCCAGACTCGGCAGCCGGGCGCTCACCGCCCCCGGGTCGCGGGCCAACTGCGGGTCGTCACCGGTCGGCGAGATGATCGGCGAGCGGCGCCGCAGCGTCATACGCTCGGCGACGATCTCCCGCGCCCATCCGGTCTCCAGCAACAACTGCCCTTCCCCGGTACGCGCGAAGCCCGCCACCAGCACCGCACAGTCCGCCAGCCGTGCCCGGGTGAGCAGCACGTCCCGCGCGTGCGGGTAGGGCGCCCGCGGCTCGGCGTGCAGATCGTCCCCGTCGTCCCAGATCACCACGAGCCCCAGGTCCGGCACCGGCGCCCACATGGCGGCCCGGGTCCCCACCACCACCGGCACGCGGCCCCGGGCGGCCGCGAGGAACCGCCGGTACCGCTCGGCCGGCCCCAGAGCCGCGTTCAGCGCGACGTGCCGCCCCGGCCCGAGCACCGCGAGCAGCGCCCGGTCGACCCGCTCGAGATCACGCGCGTCGGCGACGACGATCACCACACCGCGCCCGCCCCGCACGGCTGCCCCGGCCGCCTCCGCGATGCGAGCCGCCCAGTCCTCCCCCGGCAGCGCCGACCAGACGGCCCGCGCGGCCCGCCTGTCCCGCAGCGCCCGCAGATAGGCCGGCCCGGCCGGATACGAATCCCACCCGCCCGCCGCGGGTTCCCGGATCCCGTCCCACCGCTCCGCCGCGGTCGCCGAGGGGTTCAGCCCGGAAGCCGCGGCCACGGACGGCACCGTCTCCGGCCCGGCCGGAACGGACGCGGAACCACCCGAATCAGAAGACTCCACCTCCGGCCCGGCCACCCCGGCCGGCACGAACCCGGAACCACCCGAATCAGAAGACTCCGCCTCCGACCCGGCCATCCCAGCCGGAACGAACCCGGAACCACCCGAATCAGAAGACTCCGGCTCCGACCCGGCCATCCCAGCCGGAACGGACGCGGAGCGACCCGAATCGGAAGACTCCGCCGACGGCTCCGCCGTCTCGACTCCCGCGGGCGCAGGTGGTGGCACCGACAATCCGGCCGCCACGACCGCAGGTGGTGGTGCCGACGATCCCGCCACGACCGCAGGTGGTGGCGCCGAAGATCCCGCCGCCGCGGCCATGGGCGGCGGGAGTGGCGCCGAGGGCGGCTCGGAGGCGGTGGCCTGGTCAAGGGCTGTGCCGGCGGCCGTGGATCGGGACTCCACGCGGGCGTGGCGTGGCGGGACCGCGAGCCGGAGCACGTCGGCCAGGTTGCCCGCGTAGCGGTCGGCGACCGCGCGGGCCAGCCGGGCGATCTCCGGGTCGAGGACCCGCTCGGGAGAGACCACCTTCTCCAGGTAGGACAGCTTGCCACCGTGCTCCGAGGACTCGGCCCGGGCCAGCAGGAAGCCGCTCACCAACTGCCCGGCGAAGCGGACCTTGACCCGGACGCCGGGCTGCGCCGCCTCGTCGTCGGCCGCGGAGACCAGGTAGTCGAACGGGCGGTCGAGATGCGCCAGCGACACATCGACGCACACCCGCGCGACCGGAAGCCGCTCAGCCGGCTCCCGCTCCGCGCGCACACCCTTGGTCCCCATCGCCGAACATTCTGCCCGGACCGTCTGACACTTCTCGACGTCGCGAACGATCCTGTGGATGACAGCCCGCCGGTGAACGGCAGGTAGGGCGCAATGGGGTGTGTCCGGTCGCAGCTGTCGATGCGCTGTGGTCGATCGTGTTCGGCTGGCCGTGAGGGATGCCCCGAAACGTTCGAAACAGCCCACGACCAGCCGAACCCAGCTGGCGCAGGGCGCTGGCTCAGCGGTGCTGAGCCAGCGCCAACGACTGGCCGGACAGGACCGGCCAACCTCTCAAGCCCGGCGGGCGCGGCACGGCCGGGACGGCACGCCGTGCTCGCGGGGGTACCACGGCGCCTATCCCAGGCGTACGGGAAATGGGGTCAATGGGTGAGGCATGTGACGGTCTGCTCGCGGAGGTCGATCTCGACGATGTCGGGGAATCGCAGGTCGGCCCAGAACCGGGCCGGGTCGGTGGCCAGTTCGTAACGGCTCGCCATCCACACCGTCGGGGCGAGGCCGTGCGTGCCGATGACGAGTGTCCGGTTCTGTGCGGCGGCTTCGGCCGCGTGCCGGACCACGGCGGAGTCGAACCGCTCGATCACCTGATCGCGGGGTTCCCAGCCGTCGGGGCAGTCGCCACGGGCGTAGGCCAGCGCGGCCGCATGGTAGCCCTCGTCGGTGAACCAGACGTGCGGCCGGTGGACCTCGGCGAGCCCGGCGTCGCTGGCCACCCGCTGTGCCCCGGCGATCTCCTGCATGGTCTGCGCGGCTTTCGGCTCGGTGCTGGCCACGTAGTAGGCGGGATGGCAGACGTGCAGCCGCATGAGGCGGGCCGCGACCCGGCTCTCCTGCGCGAGTTGCCACTGCTCGGCCGGGATGTCGGGGTCGACCGCCGGCATGGCGTGGCGGACGACGATCATCCGTTCACCCTGGACAGGCGTCATCACCGGAGCGTAGCGGCCGGAACCACCCATGAGACTCATGCGAACGAACACGCAGATCCGGCCCCGGCGGATCAACGCAAACGGCCGGCGCCCCGAAAAGGGCACCGGCCGCATGGCGCAAACGGATCAGGACGCGGCGTTCTTCAGGTCCTGAGCGCGGTCGGTGCTCTCCCACTTCAGGTCCGGCAGCTCCCGGCCGAAGTGGCCGTACGCGGCGGTCTGCTGGTAGATCGGGCGCAGCAGGTCGAGGTCCCGGATGATCGCGGCCGGGCGCAGGTCGAAGACCTCCTTGATGGCCTTCTCGATCCGCTCGACCGGCACGTTCTCGGTGCCGAAGGTCTCGACGAACAGGCTCACCGGGTGGGCCTTGCCGATCGCGTAGGCGACCTGGACCTCGCAGCGCTCGGCCAGGCCGGCCGCCACCACGTTCTTGGCGACCCAGCGGGTGGCGTACGCCGCGGACCGGTCGACCTTGGACGGGTCCTTGCCGGAGAACGCGCCGCCACCGTGGCGGGCGTAGCCGCCGTAGGTGTCGACGATGATCTTGCGACCGGTGAGGCCGGCGTCACCCATCGGGCCGCCGATCTCGAAGCGGCCGGTCGGGTTGACCAGCAGCCGGTAGCCCTCGGTGTCGAGGCCGAGGCCCTCCAGCTCGGGGGCGATGACGTGCTCGCGGACATCCGGCGTGAGCAGCGACTCGAGCGAGATGTCGGCAGCGTGCTGCGACGAGACGACGACCGTGTCGAGGCGGACGGGACGGAACCCGTCGTACTCGATGGTGACCTGGGTCTTGCCGTCCGGGCGCAGGTAGGGGATGGTGCCGTCCTTGCGGGCGGCGGAGAGCCGGCGGGCCAGGCGGTGGGCCAGGGCGATCGGCAGCGGCATCAGCTCGGGGGTCTCCGAGCAGGCGAAACCGAACATCATGCCCTGGTCGCCGGCGCCCTGCGAGTCCAGGATGTGGTCGGAGTCGCCCTCGCGCAGCTCGATGGCGCTGTCGACGCCCTGCGCGATGTCCGGCGACTGCGAGCCGATCGACACGCTCACGCCACAGGAGGCGCCGTCGAAGCCCTTCTTCGACGAGTCGTAACCGATGCCCAGGATGGTGTCGCGCACGATCTTGGGGATGTCGGCGTAGGCCTGGGTGGTGACCTCACCCGCCACATGCACCTGGCCGGTGGTGATCAGGGTCTCCACCGCGACACGGCTACGCGGGTCCTGCGCGAGCAGGGCGTCGAGAATCCCGTCGCTGATCTGGTCAGCGATCTTGTCCGGGTGGCCTTCCGTGACCGACTCGGAGGTGAACAGGCGGCGTGCCACGGTGCTCCTCAGATTTGTCGAGTAAAACGTAACGCGGGAGTTTAGTCAGGCTTGCCGAGCGTCTCGGACCTGGGCGTCCAGGCGAGCGGCGACCTGATCGAAAATCATATCGGCCACATCGTCTTTGGGCATTTCCCCATGGGTGGCGGTGAAGCCGTCCGCCCCCAGCAGGGTGACGGTGTTGCGGTCCTGCCCGAAGACCCGGTCGACACCCACTTCATTGACGACTATCAGGTCCGCACGTTTGCGGGCGAGCTTGCCGCGGGCGTTCTCCAGGGCGTCCTGAGTCTCCGCCGCGAAGACCACGAGCACCTGACCGGGCAGCTTGTTCGCACCCAGTTCGGCGGCGATGTCCGGGTTTGTGACCAGGTGGATTGCTTCGGGCGCACCGTCGCCGGTCTTCTTGATCTTCTGCTCGGCGATCGACGCGGGACGGAAGTCCGCGGGCGCGGCCGCCATCACCACGACATCAGCGGACCCCGCTGCCTCGACGGTGGCCTTGCGCAACTCCTCGGTGGTCCCCACACGCACCACATCGACACCGGCCGGCTCAGGAAGCGAGACATTAGCTGAGACGAGCGTCACCCTGGCACCGCGTGCGACGGCGGAGCGGGCCAAGGCGTACCCCTGCTTGCCGGAGGACCGGTTGCCGAGGAACCGGACCGGGTCGAGCGGCTCGCGGGTGCCCCCGGCGGTGACCACCACGTGCCGCCCCGCAAGATCAAGATCAAGACCCCGGCGGAGTACGCGCAGCGCGACCTCGAAGATCGAGGACGGCTCCGGCAGCCGCCCCTTGCCGGTGTCCTTGCCGGTGAGCCGGCCGACCGCGGGCTCGATCACCACGGCGCCCCGCTCCCGCAGGGTCGCCACGTTGGCGCGGGTGGCCGGGTTCTCCCACATCTCGGTGTGCATGGCCGGCGCGTAGACGACCGGACAGGTGGCCGTGAGCAGGGTGTTGGTGAGCAGGTCGTCGGCGATGCCGTGGGCCGCCTTGGCGAGCAGGTCGGCGGTGGCCGGGGCGACCACGACCAGCTCGGCGGCGCGGCCGATCCGCACGTGCGGCACCTCGTGGACGTCGTCCCAGACCTCGGTGGCGACCGGCCGCCCGGAGAGCGCCGACCAGGTCGGCTCCCCGACGAACTTGAGCGCCGACCCGGTGGGCACGACCCGCACGCCGTGACCGGACTCGGTGAACAGCCGGAGCAGCTCACAGGCCTTGTAGGCGGCGATTCCCCCGCCGACTCCCAGGACGATCTCGGTCACGAAGTCACCTCAGATGACAATTGGTCCCGCACCCGGAAGCACCGGGCACGGGACCAATGAAGCGGATGGTCAGGGCTGGTCGGTCGACTCGGCCGTCAGCAGCCCGGCGTTGATCTCCCGCATCGCGATGGAGAGCGGCTTCTCCTGCGGGGTGGTCTCGACGAGGGGGCCGACGTACTCGAGCAGACCCTCACCCAGCTGGCTGTAATAGGCGTTGACCTGGCGGGCGCGCTTGGCCGCGAAGATCACCAGCGAGTACTTCGACGAGGTCTTGTCGAGCAGCTCATCGATGGGGGGATTGGTGATGCCTTCGGGGTTCGCGATGGTTCCCACGTTGGAAGATCCTTAATGCTCGTGAGCTGGTGTGGCCGGCGTCAGGTATGACGAACCGAGCAATCCTACCAGCTCATCGGCTGCCCGTTCGACGAAGTCGTTGACCACGGTGACATCGAACTCCGACTCGGCGGCCAGTTCCTCGTCGGCGTGTGCGAGACGGCGCTTGATGGTCTCCTCGTCGTCGGTGCCCCGGCCGATCAGACGGCGCTGCAGTTCCTCGACGCTCGGTGGAGCGAGGAAGACCAGGCGGGCCTCAGGCATAGCGGCGCGCACCTGACGGGCGCCGTGCAGGTCGATCTTCAGCAAAACGGGCCGGCCCTGCTGGAGCCAGCCCTCGACCTGCGCGCGGGGTGTTCCGTAGAGGTTGCCCGCGAATTCCGCCCACTCCAGCAACTGATCGCCTTCGACCAGACGCTGGAATTCGGACCTGGTCACGAAGTGGTAATGCTCGCCGTCGGTCTCGTAGTCGCGTTTCTTGCGGGTTGTCACCGACACCGAGAGTTTGATCCACGGCGAGCGCAGCCGGATCAGCTCGATCACACTGTCCTTTCCGACCCCTGAGGGGCCGGAAAGGACGGTGAGGCGGGCTGCCGGCTGCGCGTCGTCATCCATGCTCACGGCTCATTCCTACACGAGCCCGTGAGTCAGTTCGCAGCGAACTCCCCCAGGAGGGCCTTGCGCTGCTGGTCGCCGAGACCCCGGAGCCGGCGGCTCTCAGCGATCTTCAGCTTCTCCATGATCTGGGTCGCACGGATCTTGCCGATGCCCGGCAGCGCCTGAAGCACGGCCGAGACCTTCAGCTTGCCGACGACCTCGTCGGCCTCCGCGCGGTCGAGCACGGCGGCGAGGGTGGTCTTGCCGGACTTGAGCTGTTCCTTGAGCTCAGCCCGAGCCTTGCGAACTTCCGCGGCCTTCTCCAGCGCGGCAGCGCGCTGCTCGGGGCTCAGTGACGGGAGCGGCACCAGTTCTCCTCAGGTCCCTTACGCGGCGGTAGTTCAATACCGGCGCTTCTGTGAAACGTGGTGTGCCAGGGAACCAAAGGGGCATGTGGTTCCCGGCGCCGGGAAAACTAGCGGTCAAACACGGTTTCGGCAACGTGGGGGTACCCCGGACCCGGCTCTTCGGGAGCCTGATAAGCAGGCCGTTTCACCCGAGCGCGGCGCGCACACCGGCCAGGACGCGGTCCGTCGCGGCCCGCAGATCGGCGATCTTCGGGCCCGCCGCGAGAACCTCGCGTGAGTACGACGGCAACACGTTGTGCAGGCTTTCGCCGAAGACCGCGCGCAGGTCATCGGGGGTTCCGCCCTGCGCTCCGAGGCCCGGGGCGAGCAGCGGGCCGTTGACCTCGGAAAGGTCGTGGCCGGTCTCGCCGATCGTCGCGCCGACCACGAGGCCGAGGCTGCCGATCGGCTTCGCACCCGCGTTGAGCTGGGAAATCTCGTCGATGACGGATTGCGCGACGGTTTTTCCGCCGGCCGTGACGGCGTGCTGGACGGCCGGGCCCTCCGGGTTCGAGGTCAGCGCCAGGACGAAGACGCCGCCTCCGTGAGCGGCCGCAAGGTCGAACGCGGGCCGCAAGGACCCCACTCCGAGGTAAGGACTCACAGTAATCGCGTCAGAGCGGAGAGTACTCGCCGGATCCAGGTACGCCTCGGCGTAAGCGGCCATCGTCGAGCCGATGTCACCCCGCTTCACGTCGAGCAGGACAAGAGCCCCGGCTTCCCGGGACTGTCGGATAGTTGACTCAAGAACCGCGACGCCACGTGACCCAAATCTCTCAAAAAAAGCGGACTGTGGTTTCAGGACAGCCACCCGATCGGCCAGCCCGTCGACCACCGTACGGGCGAAACGTTCCAGGCCGGCGATGTCGTCCGACAGGCCCCAACGGGCCAGCAGAGAGGCATGTGGATCGATGCCGACGCAGAGCGGGCCACGCTCCGCGACCGCCCGGTGCAGCCGTTCGCCGAAGGTCTCCATAACTTGTTCCCTCTTCCGTGTCAGCCGGCCGCCGCCGCGGACGCCATCCCCGCGACGATGCGGGCCACGTCGGCGTCATCGGTCACGAACGGCGGCATCGTGTAGATCAGATCCCGGAACGGGCGCAGCCAGACGCCCTCGGCCACCGCCGCAGCGGTCGCCTTCGCCATGTCGACGTCGTGGTCGAGCTGAACCACGCCGATCGCGCCCAGAACACGCACGTCCGCGACCCCACGCGCCCCGCGCAGCGGCTCCAGGCCGTCCCGGAGAGCCTTCTCGATCATCGGTACGCGCTGCGCCCACCCACCGGCGCGCAAGAGGCTCAGCGAGGCCCTGGCGACGGCACAGGCCAGCGGGTTGCCCATGAAGGTCGGGCCGTGCGCCAGCCCGCCGCCCTCCCCCGCCGAGATCGCCTCCGCCACCGCCCCGGTGCACAGCGTCGCGGCCAGGGTCAGGTAGCCCCCGGTGAGCGCCTTGCCGAGGCACATGATGTCCGGGCTCACCCCGGCGTGGCCGGCCCCGAAGAACCGCCCGGTCCGGCCGAACCCGGTCGCGATCTCGTCGAAGATCAGGAAGATGCCGTGCGCGGCCGTCGCCTCCCGCAGCACCCGCAGGTACTCCGGATGGTGGAACCGCATCCCGCCGGCGCCCTGCACCACCGGCTCGACGATCACGGCGGCGATCTCGTCCGCGTGCCGCTCGATCAGGCCGGTCAGCGCGGTGGCGTAGCTCTCGTCCCACTCGGCCGGAGGCGGCCCGGCGAAGATCTGCCGGGGCAGCACCCCGGTCCACAGCGAGTGCATGCCGCCGACCGGGTCGCAGACGCTCATCGGGTGGAAGGTGTCGCCGTGATAACCGCCACGCCAGGTCGCCAGGCGCCGCCGGCCCGGCCGGCCGAGCGCCCGCTGCGCCTGCAACGCCATCTTGATCGCCACCTCGACGGCGATCGAGCCGGAGTCGCAGAGGAACACGTGCTCCAGGCCCGCCGGGGTGACCTCCACCAGCTCGGCGGCCAGCCGGATCGCGGGCTCGTGGGTGAGCCCGCCGAACATCACGTGGCTCATCCGCCCGGCCTGGCCGGCCAGCGCGGCGTCCAGGACCGGATGCCGGTAGCCGTGGATCGCCGCCCACCAGGACGACATCCCGTCGATCAGCTCCCGGCCGTCGGCCAGCCTCAGGCGTACGCCCTCCGCGCTCTCCACCAGGTAGGGCTCGCCGCGGCCGGGCATCGGACCGTACGGGTGCCAGACGTGCGCCCGGTCGAGCGCGAGCAGCTCCACGGCGGCGCTGCCGTCCCGGCCGGGCGACCCGGACGGCGGGCCGAGCGCAACGGGGTCGCGCTCGGCCGCGCTCATGTCGGCGTCTCCGCTTCGCTCCGGCGCCGCCATGAGTTCAGACCTGAGCTGACTGATTCGCTCGCAAACTCGCTCATGGCGTGGCGGCGGCCCGAGCCGGGCGGGCGCCGCGGGCGACCGCCAGGACCAGGTCCGGGCCCTTGTAGATGAATCCGGAGTAGAGCTGCACCAGGGCGGCGCCCGCGTCGAACATGCGGGACGCGTCATCGGCCGACATGATCCCGCCCACCCCGATGATCGGCAGCCGGCCGCCGGTCTCGGTGTGCACGAACCGGACCACCTCGCGGGCCCGGGCGGTCAGCGGAGCGCCGGACAGCCCACCGGCCTCGTTCGCCAGATGCCGGTCGGAGGCCGCCAGCCCGTCCCGCGACAGCGTCGTGTTGGTGGCGATGATCCCGGCCGCGCCGTGGTCGAGACAGACCTCCAGCAGCTCGGCGATGGCCGGCTCGGTGAGATCGGGCGCGATCTTGACGAGCACCGGCACCGGCCCGGCCAGGGCCTTGAGCAGCGCGGCGATCGCGCCGGAGTCCTGCAGGGTCCGCAGGCCGGGCGTGTTCGGCGAGGACACGTTGACCGCGATGTAGTCCGCGTACGGGCTCAGCAGCCGGTACGAGGTCAGGTAGTCCTCGACCGCGTCCTCCAGCGGTGTCACCTTGGACTTGCCCAGCGAGACGCCCAGCGGCACGCCGATCGGGCCCAACGCCGCCAGACGGTCGGCCAGGGCCGCCGCTCCCGCGTTGTTGAAACCCATCCGGTTGACGATGCCCCGCGACTCCCTGGCCCGGAACAGGCGCGGCTTGTCGTTGCCCGGCTGCGGCTTCGCGGTGACCGTACCGACCTCGACGAACCCGAAGCCCAGCGCCGGCCACGCGGGTAGGGCGGTCCCGTTCTTGTCCATACCGGCGGCCAGGCCGACCCGGTTCGGGAAGCGGACGCCGAACACCTCCACCGGGTTGGAGAAGGCGTACCAGCGGCGCATCGCCTCGAGGGCCGGGGCGGGCAGCGACCCGAGCCGGTTCAGCGTCCACTCGTGGGCGTGCTCGGCGTCCCCGCCGCCCAGCCGGAACAGCACCGGCCGCGCGACAGCAGTGAAAAGACTCATCGCGCCACCTCCGCTGCGCTCCGGCGTCGCAATGAGTTCAAACCTGAGCCCGATGATTCGCTCGCAAGCTCGCTCACTGCGCCACCTCCGCTGCGCTCCGGCGTCGCAATGAGTTCAAACCTGAGCCCGATGATTCGCTCGCAAGCTCGCTCACTGCGCTACCTCCGCTGCGCTCCGGCGTCGCAATGAGTTCAAACCTGAGCCCGATGATTCGCTCGCAAGCTCGCTCATTACTCGCCGCCCCGGAGGATCTTGTGGAGCTCCTGGAGCGGCCGGACCTTCATGTCGCCGGCCCGGAGCGCCTCGATGCCCATCACCGCGGCGGCCGCGCCCGGCACCGTGGTGATGCTCGGCACGTCCGCGGTGACGGCGGCGCTGCGGATCTCGTACCCGTCCAGCCGGGCGCTGGCGCCCGAGCCCTGCGGGGTGTTGATGATCAGCGCGATCTCGCCGGCGAGGATCAGCTCGACCGCGTTCTTGTGGCTCGGGTCCTCGTAGTGCTTCGGGACGACCTCGCAGTCGATGCCGTAGCGGCGCAGCACCTCGCCGGTGCCGGACGTGGTGACGATGGTGAAGCCCAGGTCGGCGAGCCGCTTGACCGGGAAGATCATCGAACGCTTGTCCCGGTTCGCCACCGAGACGAAGACCTTGCCGCTGGTCGGCAGCGAGCCGTACGCCGCGGCCTGCGACTTGGCGAACGCGTGGCCGAAACCGGCGTCGATGCCCATCACCTCGCCGGTCGACTTCATCTCCGGGCTGAGCAGGCTGTCCACGTTGTTGCCGGCCAGCGTCCGGAACCGCTTGAACGGCAGCACCGCCTCCTTGATGGCGATCGGCGCGTTCGGCGGGGTGGTCCCGCCGTCGCCCGCCGGCAGCAGCATGCCCTCGGCGCGCAGCTCGGCGATGGTGGCGCCCAGCATGATCCGGGCGGCCGCCTTGGCCAGTGGCACAGCGGTCGCCTTGGAAACGAACGGGACGGTCCGCGAGGCCCGCGGGTTCGCCTCCAGCACGTAGAGGGCATCGTCCTTGAGCGCGTACTGCACGTTCATCAGGCCACGCACGCCGATGCCCCGGGCCAGCGCCTCGGTGTAGCGGCGCACCTCGGCGATGTGCGAGCCGGCCAGCGTGATCGGCGGCAGCGAGCAGGCCGAGTCACCGGAGTGGATGCCGGCCTCCTCGATGTGCTCCATGACCCCGCCCAGGTACACCTCGCCGGTGGCGTCGCAGAGCGCGTCCACGTCGATCTCGATGGCGTCGTCGAGGAACCGGTCGACCAGCACCGGGTGGTCCGGCGAGATCTCGGTGGCCCGCTCGATGTACCCCTTCAGGGTGGGCTCGTCGTAGACGATCTCCATGCCCCGGCCGCCCAGCACGTACGACGGGCGGACCAGCACCGGGTAGCCGATCGTGTCGGCGATCGCCTTGGCCTCGGAGAAGCTGGTGGCGGTGCCGTGGTCGGGAGAGCGCAGCCCGTTCTCGTTGAGCAGCGCGCCGAACAGGCCACGGTCCTCGGCCAGGTCGATCGACTCGGGGCTGGTGCCGACGATCGGGACGCCGGCCTCCTTCAGCCGGTTCGCCAGGCCGAGCGGGGTCTGGCCGCCGAGCTGGACGATCACGCCGATCACGCCGGGGCCGCCGGCCGCCTTGCCGGAGCTGTCCTCGGCGTGGAACACCTCGAGGACGTCCTCGAAGGTGAGCGGCTCGAAGTACAGCCGGTCGGCGGTGTCGTAGTCGGTGGACACCGTCTCCGGGTTGCAGTTGACCATGACGGTCTCGTAGTCCGCGCCGCGCAACGCCTGTACGGCGTGCACGCACGAGTAGTCGAACTCGATTCCCTGGCCGATCCGGTTCGGCCCGGAGCCCAGGATCAGCACCTTGGGCCGGTCGCTCGGCGCCACCTCGGTCTCGGAGTCGTACGACGAGTAGTGGTAGGGGGTGTCCGCCTGGAACTCGGCCGCGCAGGTGTCGACGGTCTTGTAGACCGGGCGCAGGCCGAGCCGGTGCCGCAGGGCCCGCACGCCGTCCTCGCCGGCCAGCTCCGGCCGCAGGGTGGCCAGCTGCCGGTCGGAAAGCCCGGCCCGCTTGGCCTTGCGCAGCAGCTCCTCGTCGAGGACCGGGGAGGCCAGGATCTCGGCGCGCAGGTCGACCAGGGCCTTGATCTCGTCGAGGAACCACGGGTCGATCCGGCCGGACGCCCGGTGCACCTGCTCGACGGTGGCGCCGAGCCGCAGCGCGGCCTCGACCGTGTAGAGCCGGCCGTCGTGCGGGACGCGCAGCGCCTCCAGAGCCTCGTCCACGCTCTCGAACGTCGGCGCGGTCCAGAACCCGGCGGCTTTGGTCTCCATCGAGCGCATGGCCTTGTTGAGCGCCTCGGCGAAGTTGCGGCCCAGGCTCATCGCCTCGCCGACCGACTTCATCGTGGTGGTGAGCTCCCGGTCCGCGCCCGGGAACTTCTCGAAGGCGAACCGCGGGATCTTCACGACCACGTAGTCGAGAGCCGGCTCGAAGGCGGCCGGCGTCTTGAGCGTGATGTCGTTCGGGATCTCGTCGAGCGTGTAGCCGATGGCCAGCTTCGCCGCGATCTTGGCGATCGGGAAGCCGGTCGCCTTCGACGCCAGCGCCGACGACCGGGACACCCGCGGGTTCATCTCGATGACGATGAGACGGCCGTTGTCCGGGTTGACGGCGAACTGGATGTTGCAGCCGCCGGTGTCCACGCCGACCTCACGGAGCACCGCGATGCCCAGGTCACGCAGGCGCTGGTACTCCCGGTCGGTGAGGGTCATGGCCGGGGCGACGGTGACGCTGTCGCCGGTGTGCACGCCCATCGGGTCGACGTTCTCGATCGAGCAGACGACCACGACGTTGTCGTGCTTGTCGCGCATCAGCTCGAGCTCGTACTCCTTCCAGCCGAGCACGCTCTCCTCGATGAGCACCTCGTGCACCGGGGAGGCGGCCAGGCCGGCGCCGGCGATCCGCTCCAGGTCCTCGGCGGTGTGCGCCATGCCCGAACCCAGGCCGCCCATGGTGAACGACGGGCGGATGACGACCGGCAGGCCGATGTCGGCGACCGTCTCACGGACCTCGTCCATCGAGTGGCACACCCGTGAGCGCGGGGTCTCACCACCGGCCTTCGCCACGATGTCCTTGAACAGCTGCCGGTCCTCGCCCTTGCGGATGGCGTCGACGTTGGCGCCGATCAGCTCGACGCCGTACTTCTCCAGGACGCCGCTCTCGTGCAGCGCGATCGCCGTGTTGAGCGCGGTCTGGCCGCCCAGGGTCGGCAGGATCGCGTCCGGGCGCTCCTTGGCGATGACCAGCTCGACGAACTCGGGGGTGATCGGCTCGACGTAGGTGGCGTCCGCGAACTCCGGGTCGGTCATGATCGTGGCCGGGTTGGAGTTGACCAGCGACACCCGGATGCCCTCGGACCGCAGCACCTGGCAGGCCTGGGTGCCGGAGTAGTCGAACTCGCAGGCCTGACCGATGACGATCGGGCCGGACCCGATCACCATCACATGTTTGAGATCTTCACGCTTCGGCACTCGCTCAGCCCTTCTTTTCCACAAGCTCTACGCTGAGTCGGCCTTTTCGCTCCACAAGTTCCACGAAACGGTCGAACAGGTAGTCCGCGTCGTGCGGGCCGGCGGCGGCCTCGGGGTGGTACTGGACGGTGAAGGCGGGAACCTCCAGGCCGCGCAGGCCCTCGACCACGTTGTCGTTCAGGCAGACGTGCGAGACCTCGACGCCGCCGAACTCGGTGCCGATGCGCTCACCGATCGGGGCGTCCACGGCGAACCCGTGGTTGTGGCTGGTCACCTCGACCTTGCCGGTGGTCTTGTCGAGCACCGGCTGGTTGATGCCGCGGTGCCCGTACCCCAGCTTGTAGGTGCCGAAGCCGAGCGCGCGGCCGAGGATCTGGCTGCCGAAGCAGATGCCGAACAGCGGCACGCGGCGGCGCATCACCTCCCGGGCCAGCGCGACCGGGCCGTCGGCGGTGGCCGGGTCGCCCGGGCCGGGTGAGAAGAACACCGCGTCCGGGCCGACCGCCAGCAGATCCTCGATGGTCGAGGAGGCCGGGAAGATGTGCGTGGTGACGCCCCGCTCGGCCAGGCGGCGCGAGACGTTGCGCTTGATGCCCAGGTCCAGGGCGGCGACCGTGTAGCGGTGCTCGCCGTCGGGCTTGACGGTGTACCGCTCGGCGGTGGTGACCTGGGCGGAGAGGTCGGCGCCGAGCATCTGCGGCTCGGCCAGCACCCGCTCCAGCAGCGAACGCGGGTCGAGGTCGACGCTGGACACGCCGGCCCGCATGGCGCCGCGCTCACGCAGGTGCCGGGTGAGGGCCCGGGTGTCGACGCCGCTGATCCCGACGACGCCCTCGGCGGCCAGGCGTTCGCCCAGGTCGCCGGTGGAACGCCAGCTCGACGGACGGCGGGCCGGGTCGCGGACCACGTAGCCGGCCACCCAGATGCGGTCCGACTCGTCGTCCTCGCCGTTGACGCCGGTGTTGCCGATCTGCGGCGCGGTCTGCACCACGACCTGCTTGTGGAACGACGGATCGGTCAGCGTCTCCTGGTAGCCGGTCATGCCGGTGGTGAACACCGCTTCGCCGAACGTCTCCCCCACGGCGCCGTACGCCGTGCCGTGGAACGTGCGCCCGTCCTCCAGGACGAGGATCGCCTTGGTCACTTGACTGCCTTTCCGTCCAGAACCGTGGCCTCGCCCCGCAGGAAGGTCGCGACGATGCGACCGGGCAGGGTCATGCCGGCGTACGGCGTGTTGCGGCTGCGGCTCGCCAGCCCGGCCGGATCCACGATCCGCTGCGCCGAGGGATCGACGAGCGTCAGGTTGGCCGGGGCGCCGGCCCGCGTCAGGTCGCCGCCGTGCCCGGCCAGCCCGGCGATCCGGGCCGGCGCGATCGACATGCGGTCGGCGATGAGATCCCACCGCGGCCCGAAGATGCTGAGCACGATCGGCAGCGCGGTCTCCAGGCCCAGCATGCCGGGGCGGGCGTGCGCCCACTCGCACTCCTTGTCCTGCACGGCGTGCGGGGCGTGGTCGGTGGCCACCACGTCGATCACCCCGTCCAGCAGGGCCTGGCGCAGGGCTTCGACGTCGCTGCGCGTACGCAATGGGGGGTTGACCTTGTAGACCGGGTCGTAGCCGGCCGCGAGCTCGTCGGTGAGCAGCAGGTGGTGCGGGGTGACCTCGGCGGTGACCCGGATGCCGCGGGCCTTGGCCTGGCGCAGCACCTCGACCGAACCGGCCGTGGAGACGTGGCAGACGTGCAGGCGGGAGCCGACGTGCTCGGCCAGCAGCACGTCCCGGGCGATGATCGCCTCCTCGGCGACGGCCGGCCAGCCGGTGAGCCCGAGGCGGGTGCTGACCTCGCCCTCGTGCATCTGCGCGCCCTCGGTGAGGCGGGGCTCCTCGGCGTGCTGGGCGATGACCCCGTCGAACGCCTTCACGTACTCCAGGGCGCGGCGCATCAGTCTGGGGTCGGCGACGCAGAACCCGTCGTCGGAGAAGATCCGCACGCCGGCCGCGGAGGTGGCCATCGCGCCGAGCTCGGCCAGCTGTCTGCCGGCCAGGCCGACCGTGACGGCGCCGATCGGCTGCACGTCCACCAGCCCGGCCTCCCGGCCCAGCCGCCAGACCTGTTCGACCACGCCGGCGGTGTCGGCGACCGGCGACGTGTTCGCCATCGCGCAGACCGCGGTGTAGCCGCCGAGGGCGGCGGCGCGGGATCCGGTCTCGACGGTCTCGGCGTCCTCCCGTCCGGGCTCTCGCAGGTGGGTGTGCACGTCCACCAGGCCGGGCAGCGCGACCAGGCCGGCCGCGTCGATGACCTCGGCGTCCGGACCGGCGGGCCCGGCCGAGATCACTCCGTCGGAGATGTGCAGGTCCGTCGGCGAGGCGCCGAGGATCGAGACGCCCTTGAGCAGGTACGCCATCACTTGCCTCCCAGCAGCAGGTAGAGGACGGCCATCCGGACGCTGACGCCGTTGGCGACCTGTTCGACGATCGTGGAACGGGGTGAGTCGGCCACCTCGGGCGCGATCTCCATGCCCCGGTTCATCGGCCCGGGGTGCATGACGATGGCGTGCTCGGGCAGCTTCCTCATCCGCGGCATGTCGAGCCCGTAACGGCGGCTGTACTCCCGCGCGGAGGGGAAGTACGAGTCCTGCATCCGCTCGGTCTGCACCCGCAGCATCATCACCACGTCGCTGTCGGGCAGCACCGCGTCCAGGTCGTAGGAGACCCGGGTCTTCGCGGAGAGCGCCGCCGTGACGTCGATCGGGATCAGGGTCGGCGGGCCGACCAGGGTGACGTCCGCGCCCAGGGTGGTGAGCAGCAGGACGTTGGAGCGGGCCACCCGGCTGTGCAGCACGTCACCCACGATGGCGACCTTGAGGCCGTCGAGCCGGCCCAGGCGGGAACGCATCGTGTACGCGTCGAGCAGCGCCTGGGTGGGATGCTCGTGGGTGCCGTCGCCGGCGTTGACGACCGAGCCCTCCACCCAGTTGGCCAGCCGGTGCGGGGCGCCGCTGGCCGAGTGGCGGATGACCACGGCGTCCGCGCCCATCGCCTGGAGGGTGAGCGCGGTGTCCTTGAGGCTTTCGCCCTTGGACACGCTGGAGCCCTTGGCGGAGAAGTTGATGACGTCGGCGGAGAGCCGCTTGGCGGCCGCCTCGAAGGAGATCCGGGTCCGGGTGGAGTCCTCGTAGAAGAGGTTCACCACGGTGCGGCCGCGCAGCGCCGGCAGCTTCTTCACCTCGCGCCCGGACAGCGCCGCCATCTCGGCCGCGGTGTCCAGGATGAGGGTGGCGGTGGGGGCGTCCAGGTCGGCGGCCGAGCGCAGATGCTTGATCACGTGAGGCCCCCGATCAGTTTGACCTCGTCGGCGCCGTCGATCTCGGTGAGCGTCACCTTGACGCTCTCGCTGAGCGCGGTCGGGATGTTCTTGCCCACGTAGTCGGCGCGGATCGGCAGCTGGCGGTGGCCGCGGTCGACCAGCACCGCGAGCTGCACCGAGCTGGGCCGGCCGAGGTCCTTGAGCGCGTCCAGGGCGGCGCGCACCGAGCGGCCGGAGAAGAGCACGTCGTCGACCAGGATGACCCGCAGACCGTCGATGCCACCGGCGGGCAGCTCGGTCTTGCCGAGCGCGCGGGTGGCGTTGCGGCGCAGATCGTCGCGATAGAGCGTGATGTCGAGGGATCCGGCCGGGATCTCGACGCCCTCGAAGGCGTGAATCCGGGCGGCGAGCCGGTGCGCCAGCGGAACACCCCGGGTGGGAATGCCGAGCAGCACGGTGCCGGTGGCGCCGGAGGTCTTCTCGAGGATCTGATGGGCGATGCGGTCGACGACCCGGTGCAGGTCGGACCCCGCCAAGATGATCTTGCTAGGCGCGTCTGCGCGTGGCTGCGCCACGGCGGACCTCCTTCCCCGCCTCACGGGACGGGTCGTTAAAGGATGTCGGTCAGGCCCCGGGAGACCGGGACCTGATGGCTGACGCTACGTTACCAGTGGACGCAGCGTTGACCATGGTGACGTGCCTGACTGGAGCGGATCGGACAAATCCCGCCGTCTTGGGATACAGCCGGTAACTTTGGTGCGGCCCGCGCGACTCATCGGTAACCAGCACTTGACCGGCGGTCGCAAACTCCGTACCGTCACGCAGCGTAGCGATCCGTGAGGAAAGAACCCTCCGGGCCAGCACAGTACCGGGAGTGTCCAAATGCCGTCTGAGTACGCGAAGTCGCTGGGCGCTCGTCTGCGCTCCATCCGCCAGCAGCAGGGCCTGTCCCTGCAGGGTGTCGAAGAGAAGTCCAACGGCCGCTGGAAGGCGGTCGTCGTGGGCTCGTACGAGCGTGGCGATCGCGCGGTCACCGTGTCGCGCCTTGCCGAACTCGCCGACTTCTACCGTGTTCCCGTCTCCGAGCTGCTGCCCGACGGCAGTGGCATCCGTCTGGAGGCGACCAACAAGATCGTCCTGGACCTCGAGAAGCTGTATGACACCACCGGCGAAGACCTCGCCTACGTGGCGCGATACGCCCGAGCGATCCAGCAGCAGCGCGGCGACTACAACGGCCGCGTTCTCTCCATCCGCGCCGACGACCTGCGCGCGCTCGCCATCGTCTACGACATCTCGCCGTCCGGCCTCATCGAGCGCCTGACCGAGCAGGGTGTCCTGGTCGCCGACCCGCGTGCCTTCTTCGCCAGCTGAACTGAACCAGATCAGCAACACCCAGTAGTGCCCCCCGTGAAGCCCGCGCCGCCCGGCGCGGGCTTTTGCGTCTTCTGAACCCGGGGAGCCCGTCGCCCGTACCCCTGAACATGAAGAAACGGCCCGGACCATTTGATCCGGGCCGTCCCACGATCTCAGCGGGTGGCGAAAGCCGCGATCCGGTCCAGCAGCCCGTTGAGGAACCGGGGGCTGTCGTCGGTCGACATCTCCTTGGCCAGCTCGACCGCCTCGGTGATCGCCACCGGGTCGTCCACGTCCGGCTCGAAGAGCAGCTCGTAGACCGCGATCCGGGCGAGGTTGCGATCCACCGCCGGCATCCGGTCGATGGTCCACCCCTCGGCGTAGCTGGCGATCAGCTCGTCGATCCGGTCGAGATGCTTGGCCACACCCTCGATGAGGGTCTTCGAGTACTCCAGGTGCTCGGGGTGCGGCTTGGCGATCCGGTCCAGGTAGGTGAGCAGCACCTGGCCCGGCGGCAGGTCACGCAGGTCGGCCTCGAAAAGGACGTCCAGCGCTCGCTTGCGGGCCTTGCGACGCGCGAGCCGTTCCTTCTTGGGACCTTCCGCCATCAGCTGCGGCCGAGGTAGCGGCCGTCGCGGGTGTCGACCTTGATCTTCTCACCGGTGGTGATGAAGAGCGGAACCTGGACGGTCGCGCCGGTCTCGACGGTGGCCGGCTTGGTGCCGCCGGTGGAACGGTCGCCCTGCAGGCCCGGCTCGGTGTAGGTGACCTCGAGGAACACGCTGGTCGGCAGCTCGATGTAGAGCGGCACGCCCTCGTGCAGGGCCACGGTGGCCTCGGCCTCGGGAAGCAGGTAGTTCGAATTCTCACCGACCGTGCCGCCGGGCACGTGAATCTGGTCGTAGGTGTCCAGATCCATGAAGACGAAGTCCTCGCCGTCCTGGTACAGGTACTGCATGGTGCGCTTGTCCACGGTCGCGGTCTCGACCTTGGTGCCGGCGTTGAAGGTCTTGTCGACGACCTTGCCGGACAGCACGTGCTTGAGCGTGGTGCGCACGAACGCGGGGCCCTTGCCCGGCTTGACGTGCTGGAACTCAACGACGGACCACAGCTCCCCGTCGAGATTGAGAACCAAACCGTTCTTCAGGTCGTTGGTGGAAGCCATGTCCTGCCTTTGTATTTTCAGAGCGTTGATCTTGGTTTGTATCGGTGACCGAACCACTCTACCGGCGCGAACCCGCCGGGAGCGAATCGGGCCTATCGTGCGATGTGCTCCAGAGCAAGCCGATATCCGTCGAACCCGAGACCCGCGATCACCCCGGTCGCCACGGCCGAGATCACCGAATGGTGCCGGAACTCCTCGCGCTTGTGGATGTTGGAGATGTGCACCTCGACCAGCTTGCCGCGCAACATCGCGCAGGCGTCGCGGACCGCGTAGTTGTAGTGCGTCCAGGCACCGGGGTTGAGCACCACGTCGGCACCCTCGTCGGCGGCCTGGTAGAGCCACTCCAGCATCTCGTGCTCGGCGTTGGTCTGCCGCACCTCGATGCTCAGGCCCAGATCGTCGGCGACCGTCTGGCACATCTCGACCAGGTCCTTGTAGGTGGCCGAACCGTAGACGCCCGGCTCCCGCAGGCCCAGCCGGCCCAGGTTCGGCCCGTTCAGCACGTAGATCATCGGGCCACCGCCGCGTAGGCCCGCTCCAGCAGCTCCTCGTCCGGCCCGGCCAGGATGCCCGGCTTCGCCAGACCGTCCAGGACCACGAAACGCAAGGTCGCGGCCCGCGCCTTCTTGTCGACGCGCATCGCCGGCAACAACTCCGGCCAGGCCTCCCCGGGGTACGCCGTGGGCAGGCCCAGACTCTCCAGCACCGCCCGGTGCCGGTCCGCCGTCGCGTCGTCCAGCCGCCCGGTCAGCCGGCCCAGCTCGGCCGCGAAGACCAGGCCCACCGAGATCGCGTCGCCGTGCCTCCACGTGTACTTCTCGCGCCGCTCGATCGCGTGACCCAGCGTGTGCCCGTAGTTGAGGATCTCCCGGAGCCCGGACTCCCTGAGGTCCACGCCCACCACCTCCGCCTTCACCCTGACCTTGCGCTCGACCAGCTCAGGGAGCACGTCGCCGCGCGGGTCCAGAGCGGCGGCCGGATCCGCCTCGATCAGCTCCAGGATCCGCGGGTCGGCGATGAAGCCGCCCTTCACCACCTCGGCCAAGCCGGCCGCGATGTCCCCGGCGGGCAGCGTGTCCAGCGCGTCCAGGTCACAGAGCACCCCGGCGGGCGGGTGGAAGGCGCCGACCAGGTTCTTGCCGGCCGCGATGTTCACCGCCGTCTTGCCGCCCACGGCGGCGTCGACCATGCCGGCCACCGACGTCGACACCGGCACCCAGCGAACACCGCGCAACCAGGCCGCCGCGACATATCCGGCCAGGTCGGTGGTCGCTCCCCCACCGACACCGACGACCACATCCGTACGGGTGAAGCCCGCGGCCCCGAGCTCGTCCCAGCACCGGGCGGCGACCTCGATCGACTTGCCGCGCTCGGCGTCCGGCACCTCGATGGGCACGACCGTCGCGACGCCGGCCGCCTGGGCGACGGCCTCGGCACGCTCGCGCAGCGTCGGCGGGTGCAGCACCGCCACCCGGGCCGCGCCCTCGATCATCGCGGGCAGCTCGCCCGCCAGCCCTCGGCCCACGACCACGTCATATGGACGGTCACCCGCCACCGGAATCCGCGTCACCACGGCCGTCACCCTATCCGTGCCGGGCCGCCCGCCCATGACCCCGCCACGCCGGTTCCACTCCTCGGACGCCATCCCGGTCACCACCGGCGACCTGTCGCACGCCATGCTCAGAACCCTGCCGTGCACATCCTCGGCACGGCTGGAACGGCATCTGCGCCGGCCCCGCTTGCGATCGTCGGCGTGGGCGCTGGGCCTGTCGCGGCCGTCGGTGCCGGCGCGCACCGCGGCCGGGGCCGTCAGTGGATGATCAGGTTCTCGAGGTAGGACGCGAGATTGCGGCGGATCTCGGCGACCGAGTCGCCGCCGAACTTCTCCGTCGCGGCCTCGGCCAGCACCAGGGCGACCATCGCCTCGGCGACGACCGCGCCGGCCGGGACCGCACAGACGTCGGATCGCTGGTTGATGGCGGTCGCCGGCTCGCCGGTGGTGATGTCGATCGTCTGCAGCGCCCGGTTCAGCGAGGAGATCGGCTTGAGCGCGGCACGGACCCGCAGCGGCTCGCCGTTGGTGATGCCGCCCTCCAGGCCGCCGGCCCGGTCGGTGACCCGCTTCACACCCTCCGGCGTCGGAACGATCTCGTCGTGCGCCACCGAGCCGCGTGAACGGGCCTGGGTGAAGCCGTCGCCGATCTCCACGCCCTTCACCGACTGAATGGACATGAGGGCGGCGGCGAGGCGGGCGTCGAGCTTGCGGTCCCACTGCACGTGCGAGCCGAGACCCGGCGGGACGTTGTAGGCCAGCACCTCGACGATGCCACCGAGAGTGTCCGCGTCCTGCTTGGCGGCGTCGACCTCCGCCACCATGCGGGCGCTGGCCTCCGGGTCGAGGCAGCGCAGCGGGTCCTCGTCGATCCGGTCGAAGTCGTCCGGAGTGGGGATCACGCCGGGTTTGGCGGCCACCGAGCCGAGCTCGATGACGTGCGACACGATGTCGATGCCGAGCGCCTGCTTGATCAGCTTCTTGGCGATCACGCCGACCGCGACGCGGGCCGCGGTCTCCCGGGCGCTGGCGCGCTCCAGGATCGGGCGGGCGTCGCTGTGCCCGTACTTCTGCATACCGGCCAGGTCGGCGTGACCGGGACGCGGACGGGTGAGCGGCGCGTTGCGGGCCTGCGCGGCCAGCTCGTCGGCGTCGACCGGGTCGGCCGCCATGACCGTCTGCCACTTGGGCCACTCGGTGTTACCCACACGGATGGCCACCGGCGAACCCTGGGTCACCCCGTGCCGGATGCCGCCGATGAGCTCGAGCTCGTCCTGCTCGAACTTCATCCGGGCGCCGCGCCCATAGCCCAGGCGACGGCGCACGAGGTCACGGGTGATGTCCGCGCTCGTCACCTCGATCCCGGCGGGGACACCCTCGAGCAGCGCGACGAGCGCCGGTCCGTGCGATTCACCTGCGGTAAGCCAGCGCAACACGGCAACAGTCTGGCACGACACCGCACACGGGCGGCGACAGGCCGCCCATGTCCCGCCCTGCGGACACCTTCCGGGGTGGGGGCGCTTACCGCCCGTACCGGATCTCGTGGGTCTTCAGCCGCGGTTCTGGACCGCCTCGCCGAGGGCCTTGCGCATGGCCTGCTCGGGCGCCTCCGGCAGGCCGGTGAACTGTTCGAACTGGCTGAGGGCCTGGGCCAGCAGCAGGTCCAGGCCGGAGAAGACCGGCACCTCGTGCGCGGCGGCGTCGGCCGCCAGCGGCGTCGGCCACGGGTCGTAGAGAGCGTCGAAGAAGACGCTGCCGGGACGCCAGCCCACCCGTCCGGCGAGCGGGTCGGCGGCGCCCTTCGGGACGGTCGCGACGACCGCGTCCGCGTCGAACGTGCCGGCCGCGTCGTCCCAGGACACGCCCTCGAGCGTGATCCCCAGCGCGACGGCGACCGGGTCCAGCTCCGCGCGGGCCTCGGGACGGCGGGTGACCAGGGTCACCGTCTCGGCGCCCAGTTGGGCGGCGGCGCCGAGAGCGGCCCGGGCGGTGCCCCCGCCACCGAGCACGGTGATCCGGGGCGGGTCCACCTTGGCGGCGTGCCGGCCGGTGCCAGCGCCGAGACCCGCCTCCCGCAGCACCTGGACCATGCCGATGACGTCGGTGTTGTCCGCGTGCCACGTCCCGTCCGGCCGGCGGATCAGGGTGTTGGCGCAGCCGACCGCGATCGCCAGCGGCGAGGCGGACGACGCCAGCCGCAGCGCGGTCTCCTTGAGCGGCATGGTCAGCGACAGACCGGCCCATTCGGGGCCGAGGCCGGCGACGAGATCGGGCAGCTCGGACTCGGCGCACTCGATCGCCGTGTAGGTCCAGTCGAGCAGTCCGGTGGCGGCGAAACCGGCGGTGTGGATGAAGGGCGAGAGCGAATGCGCGATCGGCTTGCCGCACACCGCGGCCTTCCGCGCGGCAGGGATCTCCTCGGGCTTCTGCACGGGCTCACTCTACGGCGACGGGTGTGCCACCCCCACCCACCTCGGGGCGGGGTGGCTCACGTGTCCGCGGTACCCGTCGGAGCGCGGGATCCGGGCAGGCCGGAGCACCGGTACGGCAGACGCGCGGAGGACACCCGAGGGATCCTCAGCAGTCGGGCAGCTTGATCCCGTTGTCGCAGGCCTTCCTCTTGTTCTTCTCGTGCTCCGGGTCGGTGGCGGCGAACGCCGAGTGCCCGGCCTTGTCGATCGCCACGAAGAACAGCCAGGGCGCCACCGGTGGCTTGAGCGCCCCGTTCAGGGCGGCCTTGCCGGGACTGTTGATCGGCCCGATCGGCAGGCCCACCACGGTCTCCGAGTTGTACGGGTTCTTCGGGTCGTTCATCTCGGCCTCGGTGAGCTGTCCCGAGTGCTTCGCCTTCTTGCCGTTCAGTTCGAGCCAGTAGTTGGTGGTGACGTCGAACTGCAACGGCATCTTCTTCTTGTACGCCCGGTTGTAGGCGACCCGGGCCACCTTGGCCAGGTCGTCGGCGTTACCCGCCTCGGCCTGCGCCAGCGACGCCACGATGAGAGCCTCGTACGGCGAGACGGCCAGGTTCTTCTGCACCCCGTCGGCGAACCCGATCTCGCCGGTGACGGTGAGGAAACGCTCGACCATCGTCTTGAGGATCTGCGGGGCGGTGGCCTTCGGGTCGAACTCGTAGGTGTCCGGGAAGAGGAACCCCTCGGCCGTCTTGGACACCGGCTTGCCGTCGGTCCGTTTGAACCACCAGTCCGGCACGCCGAGCGCCTCCGGATTCTTCGCCGCCTCCGCGAAGTCCTTGGCCGGGATGCCGGTGCCCTTGGCGAGCAGCTCATACGTCTGTTTGGCGGTCTTGCCCTCGGGGATGGTGACGCCCTTGCTGAGCCGGGTGTTCGGGTCGAGCAGCTGGGTCACCGCCTGAGCGGCGGACATCTGCTTGCGCAGCACATACGTCCCGGCCTGGATGTTCTCGCTGCGGGGCTCGGCGTCGGCGGCGTCCAGGAACGCCTTGGTGCTCTTCACCACATCGGCTTTGACGAGGAGGTTGCCGATCTCGGTGAGCGACGAGTTCTTGAGGATCGTGACCTCGACCGGGTCGCTGCCCGCGCCGTCGTAGTCCGCGGCCACGAAGAACCCGGCGACCTTGGTGTAGCCGAGGTAGACGCCACCACCCAGCACGGAGAAGAGCAGAAGGGTGAGGACCAGGGCGACCGCGGAGCGGCCACGGCCCTTGCGGGCCCGGTGACCACGCCGGGAACCGCCGCCTTCGGCATCCTCTTCGAACGCCACATCCAATTCGTCGATCATGTCGTCTGCCTCCGCTGCCCGTCCGGCCGGCTCCGCGAGCACTTGGCGCACCATACCCACATCAATGGTCCGCCGCCCACCCCGGCCACTGTCCGTCGACCAGGCGGTGACACGGCGTCCTACCTAACGCGCGTGGCCGGGAGGAGAAACTCCACCCGGCCACGCGACGAGCCCTCGGGAGGTCACCCGCAGATCGGAATACCGTTCTTACAGGCGATCTTCTTGTTCCTCTCGTGATCGTCGTTGGTCACGCCGTAGGCCGTCGTGCCTTTGTCGTCGATCGTCACGAAGAAGAAGTAATTGCTCTTCGGCGGGTTCATGGCGCCCTTGAGCGCCACCTCGCCCGGGTTGCTGATCGGGCCGATCGCCATGCCCTTGACGTTGTACCGGTACGGGTTGTCCGGGTTGTGCATCTCGTCGAGGCGCAGCTGGTCGGAGGACTTCGCGCCCTTGCCGGTCAGCCGCAGCCAGTAGTTGACGGTGCTGTCCAGCTGCAGGCAGCTGCACGGGAAGTCGCCGGTGTAGGCGCGGTTGTAGAGCACCCGGGCCACCGGTCCCATGTCCTCGTCGAGAAGCGCCTCCACCTGGGCGATCGAGGCGGCGACGAGAGCCTCGTACGGTGAGATGTTGAGCTTGCTCTGCACCGTCTCGGCGAACTTCAGCTTGGTCATCTCGGTGTTGAAGTTCTTGATGATCAGCTTGAGGATGTCGGTCGCGGTGGCCTTCTCCGGCAGCTCGTAGGTCGCCGGGTACAGGAAGCCCTCGATGTTCTTCTTGTCGACCTTCTTGCCGTCGGTGCGCTTGAACCACAGCGCCGGCACGCCCAGGGCCTGCGGGTTCTCGGCCGCCTTGTCGAACTCGGCGACCGGGATGCCGGTCTCCTTGGAGAGCGCCTCGAAGACCTGCATGTGGGTCCAGCCCTCCGGGATGGTGAACCCGTCCACGGCCAGATTCTTCCGGTCCAGGAGCATCAGCACCGCGTCGCTGGCCTTCATTTGCTTGCGAAGCTTGTACGATCCTACCTGTATGCCGGTACTGTCGGGATTGTCCTTGGCGGCTGCGACGAAAGCCTTCGCGCTTTTGACGACGCCTGCCTTGAACAGGGTCTCGCCGATGTCGGAGGCGAATTCGCCCTTCTTGACCTCGACGATCACCTCACCGGTGCCGGGGCCGTCGTAGTCGGCCGCGGTGAAGAAGCCGGACACCCTGTCGTAGCCATACCAGGCTCCGCCACCCAGCACGCCGAACAGCAGCAGGACCAGCACGAACGTGACGACCGAGCGGCCACCCTTCTCCTTCTTGCGATGTCTCCACCGCCCGGGATCCGGGTTGTCCTCGTATCTGAGTTCTTCCATCTCGCCGATCAATTAAGTCTGCCTCCGCTGCGCGTTGAGCCAGCTCTGCAGGATCTCCACGGCGGCCGCCTGATCCACGACCGCACGCTGGCGTTTGCCCTTGACACCCCGCTCGGAGAGCCGGCGGCTGGCGACGACCGTGGACATGCGCTCGTCGGTCAGCACGACCGGAACCGGCGCCAGCACCGTGCCGAGCCGCTCCGCATACGCCCGGACGTGGCCGGCCGCCACACCCTCGCGCCCGTTGAGCGCCACCGGAAGCCCGACGACGACCTCGATCGCCTCGAACTCGGCGGTCAGCCGCGCCAGCTCCGTCATGTCCATCGGCGTGCCGTCGTCACCGGTCTCCCGGTCCCGCGGCACGGTCACCACCGGGCTCGCCAGGATTCCGTCGGGGTCGCACCTGGCCACCCCGACACGCACCTGGCCCACGTCCACACCCAGGCGGACGCCCCGAGCGAAGCGCTGAGTCACGCTCCCACCCTGCACAACAACAACACGCGTCTCCTGTCCCCGATCAAGATCCGATGCGAAGAGTAGCGGCCCGGGCTTTCGCTCGCTTCGATGCCACTGATCCGATCGCGCCCCGAAGCTTAGCCGCACCGCTGGCCGATCTGCCGCCGCCCTTTGCAAGGCCTAAAGGCCCGGTAAGAAACGGAGCACCCAACATCAGGAGACGATTACCCAGCGCAACCGCCACCAATCGAAAACGCCCCGGACATCCGTCCGGGGCGTCCTCACGAACCGCTGTCAGGCCTTGTCGGCGACCGCCCGCTCGATCGCGGCGAGCAGGCGCGGGGCCTCCTCCGCCGGCACGCCGCCGCCCTGCGCCAGATCGGCGTTGCCGCCACCCCGGCCGGACAGCGCCGCCTTCACCAGATCCTGCGCCGACAGGCCACGGCTCTTCGCCGCGCCGTTGATCGCCACGATCAGGGACGCCTTGCCGTTCGCCCGCGCGGTCACCGCGACCACCGCCGGACGCGCCGCATCGATCCTGCCGCGGATCTCCTGCGCCAGCGTGCGCACGTCGTTGCCGGCCGCGCCCTCCGGCGCCTCGGTGCCGACGTAGGCCACCCCGCGCACGTCCCCGGCCTGCGCGGCGAGCGCCGCCGCCCCGCCCAGAACCATCTGCGCCCGCAGCTTCTCCAGCTCCTTCTCCGCGTCGCGCAGCGCCGTCACGGTCTGCTCGACCCGGTCGGCGACCTGCTCACCGGGAACCCGGAACAGATCGGCCAGGCGAGACACCAGCAGATGCTCCTTGGCCAGGAAGCTGAACGCGTCCAGACCCACCAGGGCCTCCACACGCCGCACCCCGGAGCCGATCGACGACTCGTTCAGGATCTTCACCAGGCCGAGCTGGCCGGAACGGGCGACGTGCGTGCCACCGCACAGCTCACGGGCGTAGTCACCGACCTCGACGACCCGGACCTCGTCGCCGTACTTCTCGCCGAACAGTGCCATCGCACCCAGCCGGCGCGCCTCCTCCTGCGAGGTGACGAACGCGTTGACCTCCAGGTCACGCAGCAGCACCTCGTTGATCTGCTGCTCGACGTCGAACAGCACCGACGGGTTGACCGCACCCGGCGTGTGGAAGTCGAACCGCAGCCGGCCCGGCGCGTTCAGCGAACCCGCCTGCGTCGCCGACTCGCCCAGGAAGTTGCGCATCGTCTGGTGCACCAGGTGCGTCGCCGTGTGCGACCGGGAGATCGCCTTGCGGCGGGTCACGTCGATCTCGGCGAGCGCCGTCTCACCGGCGCGCACCTCACCCCGGACCACCCGCGCCTTGTGCACGATCAGGCCCGGCATCGGCTGCTGCACGTCGACGATCTCCAGCCGGCCGCCGCCGACGTTGATCACACCGGTGTCCGCCTGCTGGCCGCCGCCCTCCGCGTAGAACGGGGTAGTGTCCAGCACCAGCTCGACGAAGTCACCCTCACCGGCCACCTCGAGCCGGCCCTTCTCGCCGATCAGCGCCCGCACCCGCGACTCGCGGGAGATCTCCTGGTAGCCGGTGAACTCGACCGGGCCGCCCGCGTCCAGAGCCGACCGGTACGACGACAGGTCCGCGTGGCCGGTCTTGCGCGCCGCCGCGTCCGCCTTCGCCCGGGCCCGCTGGTCCGCCATCAGCCGGCGGAAACCCTCCTGATCCACCTGGAGGCCCTGCTCCTGGGCGATCTCCAGGGTCAGGTCGATCGGGAAGCCGTACGTGTCGTGCAGCTGGAACGCCTTGCCACCGTCGAGCTTGGCCCTGCCCTGCGTCTTGGCGTCGGTGATCGCGAGGTCCAGGATCGTGGTGCCGGACTTCAGCGTGGAGAGGAACTGGTCCTCCTCCGCGTACGCGTACGTCGAGATCCGCTCGAAGTCGGTCGCCAGCTCCGGGTACGACGGGGACATGCAGTCCCGCGCGATCGGCAGCAGGATCGGCAGCGCCCGCTCCTGCCAGCCGAGCAGGCGGATCGACCGGATCGCCCGGCGCATGATCCGGCGCAGCACGTAGCCGCGGCCCTCGTTCGTCGGCGTGACGCCGTCACCGATCAGCATCAGGGCGGTCCGCACGTGGTCCGCGATCACCCGCAGGCGCACGTCGTCCGGGTGACTCTCGGACGCCGCGTGACCGGAACGCTTGCCGTACTCCCTGCCGGTCATCTCCGCGGCCTTCGCCAGGATCGGCCGGACCTCGTCGATCTCGTACAGGTTGTCGACGCCCTGCAGGATCGACGCGATGCGCTCCAGGCCCATGCCGGTGTCGATGTTCTGCTTCGGCAGGTCACCGACGATCGTGAAGTCCTCCTTCGACTTCACGTCGGTGATCTCGTGCTGCATGAAGACCAGGTTCCAGAACTCCAGGTACCGGTCCTCGTCGACCTCCGGGCCGCCCTCGGAGCCGTACGCCGGACCACGGTCGTAATACAGCTCAGAACACGGGCCCGCCGGGCCGGGGATGCCCATCGACCAGAAGTTGTCCTTCTTGCCGCGGCGCACGATCCGCTCCGCCGGCAGACCGGTCTGCTTCCAGATCTCGATGGCCTCGTCGTCGTCCAGGTAGACGGTCGCCCAGATCTTCTCCGGGTCCAGACCGAAACCACCCTGCTCGACCGGCTTCGTGGACAGCTCCCACGCCAGCGGGATGGCGCCCGCCTTGAAGTAGTCGCCGAACGAGAAGTTGCCGTTCATCTGGAAGAACGTGCCGTGCCGGCTGGTCTTGCCGACCTCGTCGATGTCCGGCGTCCGGATGCACTTCTGCACGGACGCGGCACGCTGGTACGGCGGGGTCCGCTGCCCCAGGAAGAACGGGACGAACTGCACCATGCCGGCGTTGATGAACAGCAGGTTCGGGTCGTCGATAGCCGGCAGCGGGGCACTCGGGACCACCGTGTGCCCGTTCGCCTCGAAATGCGCCAGAAAGCGCCGCTTGACTTCCGCCGTTCTCATCGACTTCCCTCTTCCTGCGAGCCGGGCCACGCGTCGTCACGCAGCTCGGCGAACTTGTCCTCGTACAGCTCCCCCGCGGCGAACGCCTCGTGGATCTGGTTCTCCCGCTCGGCCATCCCCTCGCGGACGTCATCCACGAAGCTACGCAGCGACTCGACGAGGCCGCCAGCGGATTCCGACAACGACGTCGCGATCCCCGTCGGGGTGAATTCGTTGGCCTTCTGGTTCAGCTTGCGGACGACGAGGGCGCCGACGGCCAAGCCGACGCCGAGCCACAGCAGGCGCTTCATGACGGCAATACCTCTCGATCGAAGGTCAGCGGGCGGCCTTGCGGCGCTGCTTCACGGCGGCGCGAACCTCGCGCTCGTCCTCGGCATGCCGGCGGGCGGCCGTCGCCTTGCGCAGGCCGTACCCGAAAGAGGCGACCTTGACCAGCGGGTTGGCCGCGGCGGCCGACACCACGGTGACCAGGTTCGCGACATTGGCCGTGATGTTCTGGGCGTGCTCGGTCATCGTGTCGACCTTCGCGAGCTGCACGTTGACGCCGTCCAAAGAGACCTGAACCTGACCCAGCGCGGTGTTCACGTTCTCGACCGTGACATTCACATTGCTGAGCAGCGGACCGGTCCGGTCGACCAGGTCGTTGATCGCGTTCGTGGTGGCGTCCACCGTGCGGCCCAGCTTGAGGATCGGCACGGCGAGCACCAGCACGAGCATGAGGAAGGCGCCCGCCGCGATCAGGCCTGCGATTTCTCCGGCATCCATCTGGCGCGTCTCCTATTCGGGTGGTCACGGATTCGGCGGGACAACTAGCAGACCCTACCGTCCGTGACCACCGCCCGCGTCACGACGCCTTGGGTGTCGGCGATAAGAGCGGATCGTCCGTGGACAGCACCGGGTCCGGCGTCACCCCGAGAAGCCCCGGCGCGGTGTCCTTCTCCCCGCGCTTGTCCTCGATCCTGTTCCACACCTTGATCCGGACCGTCGAACCCTGGCACGCCGCCGGATCCGGCAGCACCACCTCGGCGCCGGCCGTCGGATTCTGCTCCGCCGCCAGCTGATCCACCGCACAGCCCGGCAAACCCACCTGCAGGTCCAAAGTGAGCTCGTCCCGGCTCCAGCAGCTGTAGGTGCCCTCCTCCGGCGCGACCGGCGTCTCCGGGCAGCCCTCCACCTTCCGCGGCTGCCAGCCCGCCTCGGCCAGCGCCCGCGTGTAGACCGCCGTCGTCTCCTTGAACGGCCGGTCCGATTCCACCTTCCGCTCCCGGAACGAACACTCCATGATGCACAGGGTGCTGCCGGTCTCCTGGTTCTCCTCGTCCTTCTCGGCCCAGGCCGGGACCTCCAGCGCCGCCAGCGACGCCAGCACCGGGTCGCTGACCGACGCCCGCAGACCCACCGCCACCGGCAACACCAGCAGCACCAGCGCCGCGAGCGAGAACAGGGTGACCAGCCGCAGCCTCCGCTGCGTCCGCAGTTTGTGGCGCAGCTCGGCGAGGCCCCCCTCGACCGTTTCATCAATCCGGGGTACGCCGTCCGCGTCCCCCTCCCCGAAACGTCCGTCCGCCGCCCCACCCGGGGCCTGCGACACCGGGCCGGTGTGGCTCACCGGGCGCACGGCGGCGGCCCTGACCGCGCTCGGGCCGTCGTCCGGCCCCGGCTGGCCGTCGTCACCGCGGCCGGGGACCGAAGCCCCGCCGACAGCGGCCCTGCCGGGAGACGCGGCGCCACCTCTGGGCGGACCGTCCAGCGCGCGCGCCGGGCCGTCCACGCTCGCCATCGCCCGCGACGACGCGCCGGGAACAGCGGCACCACCCCGGGGCGGGCCATCCAGCCCACGCCCCGGACCGTCCATGCCCGGAACAGCGGCACCACCACGCGCCGGGCCGTCCACACCAGGACGGACCGGGCCGTCCACGCCGGAAACAGCGGCGCCGCGTGCCGGACCGTCCGTGCCCGGGGCGGCGGCTCCGCCCATCGCCCGCGACGGGCCGCCGGGAACTGCCGCACCGCCCCGCGCCCGCGAGTCCTGACCGGGCACCGACGCGCCACCCGACACCCGTGGGGGAGGACCGTCCGGACCGTCCGGGCCTTGCACACCACGTCCCGGGCCGCCTTCGCCGCCCCGGCCGGGCAGGACTGAAGGGCCACCTCCCGGACCACGGCCACGACGGTCAGCCGGACCACCACCGGGCCCGGCCGGGCCACGTCCCGGCAGGCCGGGCGTGCCTCCGCCGGGACCGGGCATCCCGTCGCCCGGACCGCCCTCGGGCCCGGGCACACCCGGAACTCGCGCGCCGCCGTCCTGGCCGGGACGGCCGTGGACCGGCGTGGCAGCGCCCATGGCCGCCGAGGGGCCGCCATCCGGCCCGGCCGGGCCACGTGCGGTCCCGCGACCGGGTACCGCGGCGCCACCGCGTGCCGGAGCCTGACCCGGCACCTGGGCGCCACCACGCGCCGGGCCGGTCGAACCGGCGGGACCGGGAGCACCACCGGGCATACCGGCCGGACCCGGACCGGACATACCGGCCGGGTCGAGACCGGGAATACCGCCCGGGCCGACGGGCAGGGCGCCCTGGTCGGCTACGCCGCCCGGCATCCGAGCGCGCCCGGCCATGTCCCCCGAATTGGGTCCACCGCTGTGCTTGCCACCGGCACCGGCAACCCCACCCGGACCCGCCGGACCGGGGCCGGGCATGCCGCCCGGACCGGGAACGGCGCCCATCGCCGAGGCGGGGCCGCCGCCGGAGACCGGTTTCGCGCGGCCTGGCGCGCCCTGAGCCCGGCCACCGCCGGAAACCGGTGCGGCCCTGCCGGGCACGGCGGCCCGGGCGGCGCCCGGGCCGTCCGGACGGACAACGCTGTGCCGGCCGGAGTGCTCCTCCTCCGGAGCGAGCGGCGCGGTGCCGGGCACGTCGGCGCGTGCCGCGCGACGGCCGGGGCCGGCCTGTTCGGGGACGGCTGCGCCGCCGGTGACACCCTGATCGTCGCCGGGCTGAGCCGGCGCTCCGGGGCCACGCTGACCGCGGGCGGGACGCTGGATCACACCGGAGGTGCTGTCCGCCATCGCGCCGGCCCGGCCCGGGACAGCGGGAGTGCGGGCGCCTTGACGTCCGGGAACGACCGGGGGCACCACGGCGGCGCCCCGTACCGGACGGCCGTCGCCCGGGCCGATACGGCGCGGGCCGGGCACGTCGGGTGTGCCGGTGAAACCGCCTACCTCCGGCTCGTCCGGATCGGCGGAACGGCGCGCGGTGCGACGGCGGCGCGGCTCGTTCCCGGGACGGCCGCCGGTGGCGTCCCGGCCGTCGCTGCCGGGCCTGGCCTCGGGGCCGTCCTCACCCGCGCCGGGTACACCGGGGCGTCTGACGAAACCGACCGTTCCGGTGTCGTTACCGGCATCGGGTGATCCGTCGGCACGGACCAGCGAGTGCGAACCGGTGCCGAACCCGGGCTCCGAAGCGCCGTGCCGGCTGGGCCGGTCGCCGCCGGCCGGAGCGGCATGCCCGGGCCGGTGCCGCGGGTCGCCCTCGGGCGCCTCGCTCGCGCGGCCACCGCCACCGTGCCGGCCGGTCGGCTCCTCGGCCGCGCCGGCCTCCCCGGCCCGCGACCGGCGGCCTCGTCCTCGGGCCGGCCGCTCGTCCGGACCGCCCGGAGCCCCGTAGGCGCCCGGCGCGGACCGTCCGGCGCCCTGCTCATACCCCTGAGGAATGGCCCCGGACCGAAGGGAGGGATCCTGATCATGAACGTTGGGAATGGCCCCGGACCGCTGCGCGGGGTCCTGGTCGTAGCCGTTCCGAATCGCCCCCGACCGATGCACGGCGCCCGGCCCGCCGGGCGCCGGTCGCACGCCACCCGGGATCGGACCGGAATCATGCACCGGGTCATAGCCGCCCTGGGCCGGGCCGGGCCGCCGGCCGCCCGGGATCGGGCCCGAGTCGTGCACACCGTCGAATCCGCCGGGAATCGGACCGGAACGATGGGCGGCGCCGCCCGGAACGGCTCCCGCGTCAGGCACGCCCGGAAGCGGACCGGAACGATGCGCGGCGTCGTGAGCGCCGGGCTGGTGGGCGGGGTCGAACCCGCCGGGGGCCTGGCCGGGCGGGACCGGGTCCGGGGAACGGAAGCGGTCACGAGCCGGCGCGGCCGGTGACATGGGGCGGACGCCCGGAGCCGCGGAGCGTGCTCCCGGGGAGACCGGGCGCACGCCGGGCGCAGCCGGCGGGGCACCCGGAACACCGGGCGCGTTGCCGGTGAGCGGGACGGACGCCGGCCCGGCGAACATCTGACCGGGCGGGTCGACGTCCATCTGGCGACGGGCGTGACCGGGCTCGGGGGCGGCCGTCGCACGGCCACCCTGCGGCGGTCCACCCCGGCGGGCACCCGGCGGCATCTGCCCCGGCGCCACTCCGGGCGGGCCGGCCGGAACACCGGGCGGCATCTGACCGGGAGCGCCAGGAGCGCCAGGCCCGGTGACGGGCGGCATCTGACCAGGCTGACGCCGCCCGCCGGCGGCGCCACCCGGCGGCAGTTGGCCGGGCGGGACCGGCCCAGCGGGCATCTGCCCGGGCGGCATCGCACCCGGCGCCATCTGACCGGGCGCCATCTGACCCGGCGGCATCGCACCCGGCGGGACCTGACCAGGCGGTATCGCACCCGGCGGCATCTGAGCAGGCGAACCAGCACCAGGAACCGGACGAGCGGCAGGCGGCACTGCCCCAGCAGGAGGAAGGGCACCGGACGGAACCTGACCGGGCGGAACAGCGGCACCACGAGGACCACCCTGCGAGGGTGGCATCACCCCGGCAGGCGGACGGGCCCCAGGGGGAACAGCAGCGCCACGAGCACCACCCTGGACGGGCGGCACCACCCCGGCAGGCGGACGAGCACCCGGCGGAACGGCAGCGCCACGAGCACCACCCTGCGAGGGCGGCACCGGACTCGACGGCCCGGGAGGTTGCCCCGGTCCTACCGGCCCGGATCGTTGACCGGACGGCGCGACCGGCCCCTCCGGCGCGGAGAAGTCCTCGCCGGGCCCGCCGGGAAACGCGAAGTCGTCATCGGCAGCGTCGTCGGGCCCGGGCGCCACCCGCCCGGACTTGCTGGTACGCCCTTCGCCCGGGAGAGTGCCGGGCCCGATGGCGTTGCGCTCCTCCTTGGCGGAACGCAGATCGTCGAGCCAGCCGGTCTCCTCGCGCGGGACCTCCTGGGGATCGGCGGGCTGCTCGGCACGGCCACCCCGCCCGAAGCGCCGGCGGTTCTTGCCGCCCTGCTCCCCGCGCGGCCCCGCGTCGTCGTCGGGCCGATCGGCTCCCCGCCCTGTCACCGCGTTTCCTCTCCGGCACTGTCGCCGCTGTCGTCGTCACTCCCGGCCTCGACCGGGTCTGCCCCGGTCTCGACGGGGCCTCCGCCATCATCCGCGGCCGGGGTCGTCCCCTCCGCACCGGTCTCAGCCGGCTCCGAGTCCGCCGACGACTGTGACTCATCCGCGGCCCGAGCACCACCCGCCGCGCGGTCCGGGGTGCCGACCGAAGCGGTGACGCCCCTGGTCACCGGTGTGGTGGCGGATTCGTCACCATCATTACGCGGCGCCGGTCCGCGACCGCGGACGATGCGGCGGAGGCGGGGCACCCGTTCGGCGACCAGCCGTTCGGCGCCGTGGTCGGTGGGCCGGTAGTAGTCGACGCCGGCCAGATCGTCGGGAGCATACTGCTGGCGGACCACGCCGCGTGGATCGTCGTGCGGGTAGCGGTAGCCGCGGCCGTGCCCCAGCCCTCGCGAACCCGGGTAGTGGGCGTCGCGCAGATGCGGTGGGACCGGACCGCCGCGCCCGGCCCGAACGTCCGCCATCGCCTCGCCGAGGGCGGTGGTGACGCTGTTCGATTTCGGGGCGGTGGCCAGGTGCACCACGGCCTGAGCGAGGTTGAGACCCGCCTCCGGCAGACCCACGTTCTGTACGGCCTGAGCCGCCGCCGACGCCACCAGCAGCGCCTGCGGGTCGGCCATGCCGACGTCCTCGCTGGCGAAGACGACGATCCGCCGGGCGATGAACCGTGGGTCCTCGCCGGCGACCAGCATCCGGGCCAGATAGTGCAGAGCCGCGTCCGGATCACTGCCCCGCATGCTCTTGATGAAGGCGCTGATCACGTCGTAGTGGGCGTCGCCGTCCCGGTCGTAACGGACCGCGGCGACGTCGACCGCCTTCTCCGCGGTGGCGAGGTCGATCTCCTTGACGTCCTGCGCCAGGGCGCTTCCGGCGGCCGCCTCCAGCGCCGTGAGGGCTTTGCGGACGTCGCCGCTCGCCAGCCGTACCAAATGATCTTCTGCCTCGGTGGAAAGGGTGACGGCGCCGCCCAGACCGCGCTCGTCGGTGGTGGCGCGCCGGATGAGGTGGCGCACGTCGTCCTCGTCGAGTGCCTGGAGGGTGAGCAGGACGCACCGGGAGAGCAGGGGCGAGATGACCGAGAAGTACGGATTCTCGGTGGTCGCGGCCAGGAGGGTGACCGTGCGGTCCTCGACGGCGGCGAGCAGCGAATCCTGCTGGGTCTTGCTGAAGCGGTGCACCTCGTCGATGAACAGGACGGTCGGCGGGCCGCCGTAGCGGCGCTCGCGGCGGGCCGTGTCGATCACCGCGCGCACGTCCTTGACGCCGGCGGTCAGTGCCGACATGGCGACGAACTTACGGTCCGTCGCGTTGGCCACCAGGTGCGCGATCGTGGTCTTGCCGGTGCCGGGCGGGCCCCAGAGGATCACCGACATGGGGCTGGCGCCGGTCACCAGCTGGCGCAGCGGGGCGCCGGGAGCGAGCAGGTGTTTCTGCCCGACCAGCTCGTCGAGGGAGGCCGGGCGCATCCGCACGGGCAGCGGCGCGTCACCGGTCGGCGGGCCGAATCCGGCGGGGCCGGCAGCGGCCGGACCAGCGGTCGGCGCACCCGGTGAGGCGAGGGAGAAGAGCCCGTCCGTTTCCATCACAAACGACAGTACCGGCCTCGACGGCCCGATCCGCAATGCGGACCGCCGCCTGTGGATAACGCTCCCGAGCAGCCACGACAGCCTCACAGAGCGTGTCCGCCGGACACGACTCCGGCCCGCCTCGGGGGGCAGGGCGGGCCGGAGAGGCCGGAGGGCGGCGGCCGATCGCCGCCGGGCTCAGCCGCGGCCGGGACGACGGCCGTAGAAGCGACGGCCCGAGCCCGTCCCGGTGCCACCGGCGCGCGGGCCGCTGCCGATGCCGGCCAGGTACAGCGAGACGAGCAGCAGGCCGAGCGAGGCCATGGTCGGGAAGTTGAACAGGTCGGGAGCGCCGAAGTTGGTGTCGAGCAGGTCGGCGAGAAGGTAGATGCCGAAGATGACGGCGCCTGCGATGGCGAGCATTTGGATCCTCCGGGGGGTGTCAGAGAGCCTGTGACCCGCTGTTACCCGAATGGGAGGGTTCCCGAAACTAATCGGCGAGCTTGAAAAGAAGCGCCGTCTCCCACTTGTGCATGTCGGGCTGGACATGAGGGTCCGTCAACAGCACCTCGAGACGGGCAGCCCACACCTCGCCGGTCGGGGTCGGTGTCATGTCCCACCTCAGGCCCTGTGCCTGCGCCCAGTCGAGCAGCCGGGCGGTGACACCCATCAACTCGTCGGGGTGCCCCACGTGGGTGACCGTCGCGTAGCGCCCGGCCGGCAGCGTGTCGAAGAACTCCGGCCCCTCGACCTCGACCGGGCCGGTGACCGGGATGCCGGCCTCGATCACCATCTCGGCGGCCATGTCGATGACCCGGTAGCGGAAGAAGGGTGGGCCGGCGATCGGCACACCGCGCCGGGCCAGGCCGGCGAACATCCCGGGGAGATGGTCGGCCACGCGGGCGAACTCGGTCATCGTGATCGATTCGCGCCGGGCGACATAGGGCTGAGCGTTGCGGGAGACGATCGTCGGGTCCACACCGACAGTCAAACAGGGCCGGCCGCGGGGTGCATCCCCCACGGCCGGCCCTGTGGACAACTCAGTTGGAGTGCAGGACCGGCGCCGCCTGACCGTCGGTGCCCGGCGTGCCGGCGGTGGCCTTCGGCTTGGCGTCGATGCCGGCCTCCAGACGCTGCTGGGCCGTGATCGGCGTGGGCGCGGTGGTCAGCGGGTCGAAGCCGCCACGGGTCTTCGGGAACGCGATGACCTCACGGATCGAGTCGTTGCCGCTGAGCAGCATGCAGGCCCGGTCCCAGCCGAGCGCGATGCCGGCGTGCGGCGGCGGACCGTACTTGAACGCCTCCAGCAGGAAGCCGAACTTGTCCGCGGCCTCCTCCGGCGTGATGCCCAGCAGGTCGAAGACCCGGCTCTGCACGTCGGCGCGGTGGATACGGACCGAGCCGCCACCGATCTCGTTGCCGTTGACGACGATGTCGTACGCGTACGCCAGCGCCTTGTCCGGAGCGGTCTCGAAGTTGTCGATCCACTCGTCGTTCGGCGACGTGAACGGGTGGTGGACGGCGGTCCAGCCGCCCTCGTCCGTCTTCTCGAACATCGGCGCGTCGACCACCCAGCAGAACGCCCACGCCGACTCGTCGATCAGGTTCGCCCGTTTGGCGATCTCGATCCGGGCCGCGCCGAGCAGTTCCTGGGCCTCCCGCCGTTCGGTGGCGGCGGCGAAGAAGACCGCGTCGCCCGGCTTCGCGCCGACCTGATCGGCCAGGCCCGCCAGGTGCTCGGGCGACAGGTTCTTGGCGACCGGGCCCTTCGGCTCGCCGGTCTCGGCATCCAGCACCACGTAGGCCAGGCCGCGGGCGCCGCGCGCCTTCGCCCAGTCCTGCCAGCCGTCCAGCTCCTTGCGCGTCTGCGAGGCGCCGCCCGGCATGACGACCGCGCCGACGTAGCCACCGGCGTCGATCGCGCCCGCGAACACCCGGAACGCGGTGCCGCGCAGGTAGTCGGTGAGCTCGGTCAGCTCCACCCCGTACCGAAGATCGGGTTTGTCGGAACCATAGCGGTTCATGGCGTCGGTCCAGGTGATCCGCGGGATCGGCAGCGGCACCTGGTAGCCGGCGAGCTCGCCCCACAGGCGGGAGACGATCTCCTCGCCGAGCTCGATGATGTCCTCCTGCGTGACGAACGACATCTCGATGTCGAGCTGGGTGAACTCCGGCTGCCGGTCGGCGCGGAAGTCCTCGTCGCGGTAGCAGCGGGCGATCTGGTAGTACCGCTCCATGCCGGCGACCATCAGCAGCTGCTTGAACAGCTGCGGGGACTGCGGGAGCGCGTACCACGTACCGGGTTGGAGGCGGACCGGGACCAGGAAGTCGCGGGCGCCCTCCGGCGTCGAACGCGTCAGCGTCGGCGTCTCGATCTCGTTGAAGTCGCGGGCGTGCAGCACCTCGCGGGCGATCTGGTTGGCGCGGCTGCGCAGGCGCAGCGCCTTCGCCGGGCCGGAGCGGCGCAGGTCCAGGTAGCGGTACTTGAGGCGGAGGTCGTCGGAGGCGGTGATCGTGTCGTCGACCGGCAGCGGCAGCGGGGCCGCCTCGGAGAGCACGACCAGCTCGGCGGCGACCACCTCGATCTCGCCGGTGGCCAGGTCCGGGTTCTCGTTGCCGGCCGGGCGGGCGTTGACCTCGCCGACGACCTTCACGCAGAACTCGTTGCGCAGCGCGTGCGCGTCCTCCTCGCGGAAGACCACCTGCACCACGCCGGAGGCGTCCCGGAGGTCGACGAAGATGACACCGCCGTGGTCACGCCGGCGGGCGACCCACCCGGCGAGCGTCACCGTCGTGCCGGCGTCGCTCGCGCGCAGAGTGCCGGCGTCATGGGTACGGATCACGGAAAGGTCTCCTAACAGAGTTCGCGGGGCGCACCCGACATTCTGTCAGGAGCGCCCCGCGCCGCGTGCCACGGGCCGGTCACCGCCCTTTCGGCACCTGCCACGATGTGGCGCGCAGGCCGGCGGTGCCGGAGCCGCCGACGTCGATGATCTCCACGAGCACCAGCTCGGCGGGCGTCGCCGCGGTCAGCACACACAGCGCGGTCCCCTTCGTGACCTCCACCCGCAGGCCCTGCCCGAGCGGGCTGGTCCGGATCGCCCGGTCGCATCCCTCGGCGTCGGTGTCCGCGCTGGCGTGACGGCTCCCCCCGGCGGCGCCCGCGCCCAGGCTCAGCTGCGGCGGCTGGGTGCCACAACGGCTCTCGTACCGCAGATCGGCCAGGTTCTCCGCCGCGTCGGCGCGAGGTTCGTCGAGATCCAGGTGAAGGACGGCGGCGCAGGCCAACTGGATCCGCAACGGCTCCTTCGCATAGGAGACCCGATATTCATCGGGCCGCGCGGGGCTCGGGCCGGGCGCGACGGCGGCCTTTTGAGTGGTACGCCACGCGAGCAGCAACGCCACCCCCGACCCGGCCAGGGCGAGCAGACTCAGGAGTACGGCCAGAGCGACGGTTGCCCGCCGTGGCGCCTTGCGGATCCTCTTCCCCGGTTCGCCGCGATCGGTGGTGTTCTCGGTCGCCGGCCCGCCCTGTCCGGCCTCGTCGGGGCTGGGCCTGCCCCGCGGCGTGGCGTCGGCGCGTTCGGGATGGTCCGGGGGTGCGGTGACCGGCTCGGCGGGCTCGGGTGGCCGGACCGCTCCGAGCGGTTCGGTGGGTCCGTCCGCCAAGCCCGGATCCGGTGCCGGCGGCTGCCAGGCGGTCGGCTGGTGCTGATGGCGCTGGGCCGCCGCGTTCGCCGGGTGTGGGTGCGACGGCCCGGTCCCGGGGTGCCCCGGAACACCGCCGGTGTGCGGCACGGGTGCGGCGTGCCCGGTCCCGCCGCCGTGCTGCCGCGGGATTCTCGCCTGGCCCGTTCCGGCGCCGTACTGGGTACCCCCGGTGCCGGCGGGATTGGACGCGCCCCCGGTGTAGATGGTCGGGGCGGCCGGATGGGCCGCCTGCGGATGGGCTGGGCCGGCGGCATAGGTGTGGCCGGAGTGAACGGCGCCGGAACGCGCCGCACTCGGATAGGTCGTTCCGGTGGCGGGTGACGGGGCGGCCCTGGGATGGCCCCCGGGCCCGGTCTCGGATCCGGAATCCGCGGTGTCCGGGCGTGGTGGTTGGTGAGCGGGGTCGCCGGCGGCTGCACGGAAAACGGGCATATATGACTCCGGCCAACGCAAATGGATAAAGTGGCCTATCAGCCTCAACCACCATAAACACCGTCGATCTGCACGGCCATCCCCCGGGGAGGCGACTGGATCCTCTTTACCGCCCCTCCGGCCACCCTCAGAAGTAGGTGTGCAGCACGTCCACGACCCGCCGCTCCTCGTCGACCACGGGAATGTCCCGCCACTTGTCGAAGGCGGTACAAGGGTGTGAGATCCCGAATCGGACGAGATCGCCCGGGATGAGAACGACGCCGTCGACCTGGAGATAGGTGTGGTGGTCGTTCAGTTTCGTCACCCGCAGGCCGCTCGCCGGCTCGACCGTCCCGTCCGGCCGGCGGATCTCCAGCGGGACCGGCAGCCCTTCGTCGAACGGGGCGTCGCGCTTGCCCATGCCGGCGAGCGCGAGACCCGGCTCGGGCGCCGAGAGCACCTGCGCCCAGATCTCCAGTGCCGCGGCGAGCGGGCCCTCGCCGGGCACCCGGACGAACGGTGTCCGCTCGCGGTAGAAGCCGTCGTCGTGGGTGACCGAGGCGCCACTGCGCAGTACGAGACGGGCCGCCACATCGAGGCCGGAGAGCTTCTCGGCGACGCGGTCGAACCAGGCGCTGCCGCCGGCCGAGACGATCGGCCGGCCCGGAAGCAGCCCGGCCTCGCTGAGCCGGCGCACGCCCGTGACGAACCGGTCGAGGAAGGCGTCCACACTCTCCTGGTCGGGTAGTTGCCCCTCGTAACCGGTGACTCCGGCGAGTTGCAGGCCGGGCGCGGCGGCCACGGCCCGCGCCACCGACTCCAGCTCGTCGAGGGTCCGCGCTCCGGTCCGCCCGCCGACATGCCCCCACTCGACGAGAATCCGCAGTGGGCCGCCGGTCGCGGCCGCGGCCCGCACACCGGCGAGGGAGTCGACCTGGAAGTAGACCTCCCAGCCGGCCGCGCTCTCCGCGGCGAGCCAGCGCAGCGCCGTCGGGTCGAGGATCTCGTTGGCGATCAGCACCCGCTCCACCCCGAGGCGCCGCATGACCAGCGCCTGGTTGGGGGTTGCCACGGTCATCCCCCACGCTCCGGCCCGCAGCTGGGCGTCGAGCAGCCCCGGCGCCATCGTGGTCTTGGCGTGCGGGGCGAAATCCAGCCCGTGCCGGCGACAGTACGCGGCCATCGTGGCGATGTTCGCCTGCACCGCGTCACGCCTCACCACGAGCAGTGGCCAGGTGAATCCGCCGTCGAAGATGCCGGGCCGGTCCGCCGCCAACCGGGCTGGGTCCAGCGTCTCGTCGGGGGACCAGAAACCCTTGCTCCGCCAGTCGATCGTCAACTCGGCTCCCTTCGGCTGCCAGACTGCACCTCATGTGGGACATCCCGCTTCCCGAGGTTTTCGTCCGCAATGTCATTGAATGCTGGGCGGAACCCGGCCGACAGTGGCTCACCCGCCTCCCGGAGCTCGCGGATCAGGTCATGCGCGACTGGGACCTGCGGCCGGACGGCACGCTTCCGTTGAGCATGAACTGGGTGATCCGGGTCCGCCGTGCGGACGGCACGGGCGCGGTCCTCAAGATGGGTGTCCCGGAGAGTGACCACCTGGGCGACGAGGTCGCGGCCCTGGAGTGTTTCGCCGGCCACGGGGCGATCGCCGTGCTGGCCCACGACGAGGCACGCGGCGCCCTCCTGCTGGAGGAGGCGCGGCCCGGCACTCCGGCGAGAGCGCTCGTGCCGGCACGGGACGAGGTGGCGACCGCCGCCCTGATCGGGGTGATCAAGCGGTTGCACCGCCCGGCCCCGCCGACGGTGCCGCTGCCCGAACTCGCCGACCGCCGTGCCTCCTTCGACGGGTATCTGCGCCGCTTCCCCGGCGACGATCCGCTGCCCCGGCACCTCGTGGAACGGGCCGGAAGCCTCCTCACCGAACTCTGCGCCAGTGCCACCGAGCGGGTGGTGCTGCACGGCGACCTGCACCACGACAACGTGCTGGCCGCGGAGCGGGAGCCCTGGCTGGCGATCGACCCGCACGGGGTGGTCGGCGATCCCGGTTACGAGATCGGCGCCATGCTCTACAACCCCGATCCGCTCGATCCGGACGACACCGTCCTCGATCTGGTGCCAGCCCGGCTCGAACAACTCGCCGACGGGCTCGGCATGCCGCCGGAGCGGGTGGTCGCCTGGGGTTTCGTGCAGGCGGTGCTCTCCGAGGTGTGGACCTTCGAAGGCGACGGGGTCATGACGGGAAGGCCGCTGCGGTTGGCTCAGCGACTGTTGCCGATGCTGCCCTGAGACCGGCGCCGTCATGTCGCAGCTCCTCGCAGGCCGGCAGTCATCTCGTGCAGCTCGGCGAGGCGGTCGGCCAGCTCACGTGGGTTGCCGGGGGCGTCGGGCCGGGCGTCCCAGGGGCGGGGGCCGGTGAGCGGCCGGTAGCCGACGCCGAGCGCGTCGAGGCGGGCCAGGTGGGCCGGCAACCGCCCGGAGAATCCGGCGAAGTCACGCCCGGGTGGCCCCCAGACCGTCTCGGCGAACGCGCAGAGCCGGGGAAAGGCCTGATAGTCGACTCGGCGGGCGGACTCCAGATGCTCGGTCCAGAGATTGGCCTGCCCGCCGAGCACCAGGGCCGCCTCGGCCGGGACGAGCCCGTCCGGGATCGGGTCGAAGGCGTGGACGTCGGCGAGGGTCAGCCGGGTGCCGACCGGTGTCGGCTCGCCCGGATCGTCGGACTGCCGGTAGTCGAGATAGACCGCGACGTCGGGGCAGGCCACCACCTGGTGACCGGCGCGAACCGCGTGGGTGGTCGGCTCCCGGCCGCGCCAGGCGGCGATGACCGCCCCGGGCGGCGCTCCACCGGCCAGGATCTCGTCCCACCCGAACAACCGGCGGCCCCGGGCGGCGAGATGCTCGGCCAGGCGGGCGGTGAACCAGGGCTGGAGCTCGTGCGGGCCGGCCAGGCCCTCGGCCCGGATCCGCTCCCGGGCGGAGGCGCTGTCGCGCCACTCCGTGGTCGGGCACTCGTCGCCACCGATGCCGATCAGTTCGCCGGGAAAGATGTCGCAGACGTGGTCGAGCACGGTCCGGCAGAAGTCGAGTGCCTCGGGACCGACGCTCAGGACATGCTCGGAGATGCCCCAGGCGCTGCGCACCGGCCCCTCGAAACCGTTGCCGAGCGCCGGGTAGGCCGCGATGGCGGCCTGCATGTGGCCCGGCATGTCGACCTCGGGGACGACGGTGACGTGGCGAGCGGTGGCATATGCCACGATCTCCCGGAGGTCGCCGGTGGTGTAGAAGCCGCCGTGCGGTCGCCCGTCATAGCGCTCGTGGCCGCGGGATCCGAGCATGCTGGTGGACCGCCAGGCGCCGACCTCGGTGAGCCGGGGCAGGCCGGGCACCTCGATCCGCCACCCCTGGTCGTCGGTGAGGTGCAGGTGGAGCACGTTGAGTTTGTGAAACGCGGCCAGGTCGACGAAGCGCAGCACGTCGGAGACCGGCATGAAGTGGCGGGCCACGTCGAGCAGCACGCCGCGCCAGGCGAAACGGGGCTCGTCGGTGATCCGCTGGGCCGGGATCTCCCAGGGCCCGGCCGAGATCCTCGCGCGCCGCAGCGCCGCCGGCGGCAGGAGCTGGCGAAGCGTCTGCGCCCCGTAGAAGACGCCCGCCGCCGAGCCGCCGGTGACGTCCACTCCGGCCGGGGTCACATCGAGCAGGTAGCCCTCGGAGGAGAGCCCCGGATCGATCCGCAACCGGATGCCGCCGTCTCCGGGCGGCAGGTGGCACCCGGTGGCGGGAGCGAGCACCGACCGCAACCAGCCGGCGACGGCCTCGGTGCCGGAACCGGCCGTGAGGCTGGTGGCGGGCTCCAGCCGGAAGGCTCCGGCCGAGCCCGTGACCGCCCGGGGGAGCGGGATCAGGCTCGTGAATAGCTCGCTCACGAAACCTCCTTGACCGCGCTGCCGACACGGAGGACGCTAATACGCACCACATACGAACCACAAGAGCTTCCGACCGCGAGAGGTGACGCGATGATCATCGGTTTGGTGGTGCATGCCGGCCACCGTGAGCGTTTCGCGGAGGCGGCGCGCACGCTCACCGGCGTCTCCTTCTCCTGGACGGTCTACGAGCGCGAGGAGCAGATCCGCGACCGGGTCGGCGAGTCACTGGCCGCCGGCGGTCTCGACGGCCTGCTGCTCGGCCTCGTCCCCTGGTCGCGGGCCCGTGATCTGATCCCCGCCGGGCTGCCCGTCGCGGTCACCCGGTCGGCCGCGCTCGATCTGGCCCTGGCCTGGGCCCGGGCCCGCGGCAACGGCTGGCCGGCCACCCCGGTCAGCATCGACACGTTCGCCACCGAGACGGTCGACGAGGTCGCCGCGGCGCTGGATCTCGACCGCGCCGCCATCGCCACGCTGCCGTTCGACCCGGAGCAGTCGCTCACCGAGGTGGTGGCGTTCCACCGCGATCACCTGGCCAGGACCGGAGCGGGCTACGTGATCACCGTGCGGACCGGGGTCGCCGCCGCCCTCGACGGCCGGGCCGCCGTCCTGCACGCGCTGGCCACGCCCGGCACGATCCGCGCCGACCTGCACGAGCTGGCGCTCCGCGTCCGCCGCCGGCGAGCCGACGAGCAACGGTTCGCGGCCGCCGTCTTCCGCTCCCCGGAGACGGGCGCGCGTGCCGCCCTGCGCCGCGCCCTGTCCGAGATCCCCGAGCTGGGCGACGCCTGGATCGAGGAGCACGGCACGCGGGAGGTGGTGGCCTTGGCCCCGGCCGCCGTCTTCGAGCGGATCACCGGGCATTGGGTGACCGCGCCGGTCTCCTGGCACGACGCCACCGCCCGGGCGGAGCAGCCGGTGGGCGCGTTCGCCGGGTTCGGCATCGGCCCCTCGGCCCGGCAGAGCGTGTCCCTCGCCGAGCAGGCCGCCGACCGGGCCGAGCGCGACGGCACACCCGCCGCCTACCTGATCACCGACGACGGCGTGATGATCGGCCCGATGGGCGGCGCAGCCGGGCCACCGCTCACCTACACCTACCGTCAGCACGGCGGCCTGGAGGAGCTGGCCGGCCGGGCCGGCCTGAGCCCGGCCACACTGTCCCGGCTCGCCGCGCTCGAGCGTTCCCTCGCCGGCCGGCCGGTGTCCCCCGGCGAGGTGGCGGAGGCGCTCGGCATCACCGACCCGAGCGGCCGGCGCCTCATCCGCAAACTCACCGAGGCGGGCCTGGTCGCCGCGGAAGGCAGCACCCAGCCACATCACAAGGGCCGCCCCGCACGTCTCTACCGCCTGGCGATCACGGCGGCGCTCACCGCGGCGCGCCCCACTCCCCTGTCTGAGCACACCCCGATCACACCCAAGGCCACACCTGAGGCCGGAACCAGGGCCGAACCCAAGGCCAAAGCCGAGGCCGGAGCCGGAGCCCAGACCGGAGCCGGAGCCCAGGCCGGAGCCGGAGCCCAGACCGATGCCGGAGTTGGAGTCGGAGCCGAGGCCGAAAACGGAGCCGAGGCCGCGGCCGCCCGGCCGGTGGGCGGTGGCGGATGACGTTCGATCTGCTGCTGACCGGCGGCGACGAGGAGATCGGGATCCGCGGCGGGCGGATCGCGCAGACCGGGACGGGCCTCTCCCGTGACGCGCACCGCGTCATCGACGTGACCGGGCAGCTGGTGACACCCGGCCTGATCGACCTGCACACGCACGTCGGGCCGGGCTACTGGGCGATCGACCCGGATGCCGTCGCCTGGTGCTCCGGCGTCACCACGTGGGTCGACGCGGGTTCGGCCGGAGCGTTCACGCTCGCCGGCCTGCGCCGCACCGCCGAGGCGGCCGCCGTGCGGATCCCGGCGCTGCTCAACATCTCCGCGGTCGGTCTAGCCGGGCGCACCGGTGAGTGCCGTGACCTGGCAAACTGCGACACCGCCCTGGCGATCGACACGATCCAGGCCAACCGCGACCTGCTGTTCGGGGTGAAGGTCCGCATCGACGCCGGGACCGTGGGCGACAACGGGGTGGAGCCGCTACGCCGCGGACTCGCGGTCGGGGAGGCCTGCCGGGTTCCCGTGATGGTCCACATCGGCACGTCCCCGCCCGCACTGGACGAGGTGCTCGACCTGCTGCGCCCCGGCGACATCGTGACGCACTGCGCCAGCGGCATCGCCGCGCCGCTGGGCCCGGCGGTCCGGGCCGCCGCCCAGCGTGGCGTGCTGCTGGACATCGGTCACGGCTCCGGCGGGTTCGCCTTCGACGTGCTGGAGGCCCAGTTGGAGGCCGGGTTGCGCCCGTTCACCGTCTCCACCGACCTGCACGCCCGGTCCCTGCACGGCCCGGCCTTCGACCTGCCGACCACCATGGCGAAACTGCTCGCCGCCGGGATGACGCTGCCCCAGGTGGTCGCCGCGGCGACCACGCATCCCGCGCGGGCTCTGGGCCTGCCGGGCGGGTCCCTCACGGTGGGCGCTCCGGCCGACTTCGCGATCTTCGAGGTACGGGAGGAGCCGTTCCCGGTCTCCGACGCGCACCGTCAGGTCCGGACCTCCCCGGTCCGCTTGATCAACGTCGCCACCTTTGTGGACGGCCGGCCGCTCCCACCGAGGCTGCCGGCCCCGCCCGCACCGTGGATCCCGCTGACCGAAGCGCAGCGTGCCGCCCTGGCCCGCCGCGATCACGACATCCGCGCCCTGCTCACCACGCCGCTCGTCGACGTGGACGGGTTGGCCGACCAGTTCCCGAGACCGAAACCGAGGAGGTGTGACTAGTGCTTCATTTTCCGAAACGCATCGGCCGTTCCGTGAGCACCGTCCGCAGGTGGGAGTTGGAGGGGCGGATCTCCGTCGAACGCACCCCTTCGGGGCAGCGGTACTTCGACGACTCCGACGTCCGCGCCGTGCTCCAGCCGGGGTTCGAAGCCGCGACCCGGCGCACCGTCGTCTACTGCCGGGTGTCGTCGCCGGGGCAGAAGGACGACCTTGCCTCGCAGGTCACTTCGATGGAGCAGTTCTGCCTGGCCCGGGGTCTCGCGGTGGATGAGTGGGTCAACGAGATCGGCGGCGGGATGGACCTGCGCCGCAAGAAGTTCCTCACGGTGATGGACGCCATCGAGACCGGCGACATCGGCGTCCTGGTCGTGGCGCACAAGGACCGGCTGGCCAGGTTCGGGTTCGGGTTCGACTACCTGGAGCACGTCGCCGCACACAACGGCTGCGAGATCATCGTGGCAAACCAGGAGTCGCTGTCCCCGCAGCGGGAGCTGGTCGAAGACCTGCTGGCCATCGTGCACACCTTCTCCTGCCGGCTGTACGGGCTGCGCCGCTACGAGAAGACACTCAAGGACGAACTGGCTGGTGGTGCCCAATGACCGCCGCCAGCCGCACCGACGACTGCGTCAGCACCGGCAAACTGGCCGAACGCGGATGGACACCCGCCGCGATCCGCCGGTTCCTGGGCGACCCGGACCGCACCGCCCCCAACCCGATGTACCGCTCTGCCGCGCCGATGCGGCTGTTTAGCCTGGCCCGCGCGGTCGCGGCCGAGAACACCGAACAGTGGCAGCAGTGGCGAGCGAAGGCCGTGGAGCGCTCCGCCCGTGGCAAGGCCGTCGCCGAGACCAAGCGGGCAGCCCTGCTCGCCGAGGTCGCCGCGCTCAACATCCGGGTGCCGGTCATGCACCCCGAGACCCTCGCCGAGCGGGCCGTCGAGCACCGCAACAGGGTCAACCGTGAGTGGGCCGAGAGTCGCGGCTACGACGTCGACCCGGCCGATTTGGACGGCGTGGACCAGGCCACCCTGCGCCGCTGGATGGTCAACTACCTGCGGCACGCCCGGACGATCTACGACGCCGCGCTGAGCGACCTCTACGCCCGAGTGGGGCGGGATGCGGCGACCGACGCCATCCGTGAGCGGGTGTACGCGGCCATCGCAGGCGCCTACCCGGCCCTGGCGGACGAGGCCCGCCGGCAGGCCGCAGAACGGCAGGCCGGGCTGTGAAGGTCACCCGTATCGCCTACTCGCACCGCCTCAACGCGGGCAAGTATGCCGCCCTGTCCGAGCAGGCCGCCCGACTGGGCCGGGTCCGGTCGGAGGTGTGGCAGCGCTACGGATCGGTGGCCGGGGCTGGGGTCAAGGACCGGCAGGTCCGTGACGCCTGGCTGGCCGACGGCACCCACCGGCAGCTCAACGTGCTGGCCAACGCATGGAAAGAAACCGTCCGGGACGCGATGGCTGACATCGCCGCCAACGCCGCGTCGGCAAAGGCGGATGTGAAGCGGGCGGTCCGCCGGCACACCGCCGACCCGGACGAGCAAAAACGGCTCTACACCGAGCTGAAGGCCGACCGTTGGGCCGCAGATCCATACCTGGCCCGGCAGATGCGCAAGCACTGCAAGCGCGGCAAGAACCGCACCCACAACCAGATCGTCGTCCGCGCCGACCAGCACAACACCCGAGCCGACGACCGTGGCCGGCTGTGGCTGGCCGTGCCCGGCCTGGAACGCCGTCAGCTCGTGAAGATTCCGCTGAACACCACGGTCGCCCCGACTGGCACACTGCGGCTGATCCTGCGTGACAACCGGGTCGAGGTCCACTACCAGATCGACGCGGCGACCATGAAGACCAGCCAGTATCCGGCCGGCACCGCGACAGTGGGGGTCGACAAGGGCTACACCGAGGTCCTGACCGACTGCGACGGCAACCACCACGGCACCCGACTAGGCGCGCTGCTCACCGCCGAGTCGGATCACCGCAAGGCCAGGGGCCGCGCTCGCGCCAAGCTGCGCTCGATCGCCGACAACGCCCGCCAACGCGGCAACCACGCCAAAGCCGACCGGATCCACCGCCACAACCTGGGCACGGTCAAGCGGGAACGCCGCCGGACGCGGTGGGAAGCCATCGTCCGCACCGAGACCTTCACGGCCGTACACCGGGTAGTCGACAGGGCCGCCGTCGTAGTGGCCGAGGACCTCACCAAAAGCTTCGCCGGGCGCAAGCCGCTCGGCAAGAACACCAACCGTCGCCTCGCCGCGTGGACCAAAGGGGTCACCGCCGAGGCCCTCAAGAACGTGTCGGAGCGCAGAGGTTCTGCGCTCACGCTGGTCAACGCGGCCTATACGTCGCAAGTCGCCCCCTGCTGCAATGGCTTCGGCCGGCGCAGCGGGGATCGGCTTCACTGCACCCGGTGCAGGGTCGTGTGGCACGCAGACCATGCGGGTGCGATCAACGTCCGGCAGAGACTCGGTGATCCCGACATCACCCTGCACACCCCGTACCAACGGGTGAAGCAGATCCTGCTGGAACGGGCCGATCGCCGCCGGACCGGACTGCCCGGCCCAGGACTCCAGCCACCGTTCTCGATGGCGGAGAGCGAAATATCCGATCTGCTCAGCAATGAGCAATGAACAGGAAGCAGTTCCTGATGCCCAAGCGCGCTCTGATGACCGACAAGGCGGCGCCGGCCGGTGGCCCGTATTCGCATGCCGTCGTCGCCGGCGACACCATCTACCTGGCCGGGGCGATCCCGGCGCTGCCGGACGGCACCCGGGTGACCGGCAGCTTCGCCGAGCAGGCGCACGCGGCCTTCCGTAACCTGGCGGCGGTCGCCGAGGCGGCCGGTGCGAGTCTGGACGACGCCGTGCGGGTGGGCGTCTACCTACGCGACTTCGGCGACTTCGCGGAGATGAACGAGATCTACCAGGAGTATGTCAAGGGCGAGCACCGGCCCGTGCGCACGACCCTGCCCGTACCGCTGGTGGGCTTCGACATCGAGATCGACGCCGTTCTCTACACGGGTCCCTGACATCCCCGCCCGGAATGACCCGGTTCGCAGATGACCGAACCGGCTCGACCGATGCATGATCGCCTACGTTCAGCCAGGTCAGCGGAAGTGACGATGATGGAGACTCCGCGACGAGAACGCCCGCCCGATGATCTGACGGGTGACAGCCACGTCTCCATCCGGTGCCCGGTGACACCGGAGCCGCTCCCAGCGGGCCGCTTCCCGATCCGCGTGCCGAACGGGCATCGATCATAGAAGATGAATCCATGCCCGGACCGGGGGAGTCGCTCGGCGGACGATACCGGTTGGAGGACCGGATCGCCGCCGGTGGCATGGGCGAGGTCTGGCGGGCCACCGACACCGTGCTGGACCGTCCGGTCGCGGTGAAGGTGCTGCAGGCGGGCACGGCCGGGGAGTCGAGTTTCCGGCGGCGTTTCGAGCACGAGGCGCGGGTGATGGCCGCCCTGCGGCATCCGGGCGTCGCCGCGGTGTACGACTTCGGCAGCACCGGCGAGGGCGCCTTCCTCGTGATGGCCCGCATCGACGGCCAGTCGCTGGATCAGCGGCTGGGCGAACGCGGTCGGCTCTCCCCCGCCGAGACCATGGCCGTGGTGGCACAAGCGGCCCGGGCTCTGCATGCCGCGCATCAGGCGGGCATCGTGCACCGCGACGTCACTCCCGGAAATCTGATCATCGAGCCGGACGGCAACGTGGTGCTGGTCGATTTCGGGGTGGCCCGGTCGGCCGCGTCGGAGACGTTGACCGGCGCCCGCAACGTCGTGGGCACGGCGTGTTACATGGCGCCCGAGCAGGTGTCCAAGCGGGCCGTGGGCCCGGCCGCCGACCTGTACGCCTTGGGCGCCGTCGCCTACCACTGCCTGACCGGTGCTCCCCCGTTCACCGGCGGCGACGCCGTGACGATCGCGCTGCGGCACGTCGACGAGGAGCCACGCCCGCTGCCGGCGGCGATCCCGGCGCCGGTCCGTGCGCTGGTGGAGCGGGCTCTCGCGAAGGATCCGGGTGCCCGTGCCCCGTCCGCCGCCGCGATGGCGATCGCCGCGACGGACGCGGCCGGCGGCGATTCGGCGGTCCGGGCTGCTCTGCTGGCCACCGAATCGGTCACCGCCCCGATCCCGCGCCGCCTGCCGGCGACCGTTCCCGATCAGCCGCCGGCGGACGACTTCCCCGACGGCCCGTCCCGCTGGCTGCCGGTCCTGACGCTGGTCCTGTCGGCGCTGGCCGTCTTGCTGGCGACGTTCACCGCGGCCGATCTTCTCGGCTGGTTCCGTGGGACGCCGTCGGCTCCGGTGTCGTCCCCGGCCACCCCGCCGAGCCCGGCCGGCGTGCCGAGCCCGTCTCGGAGCCAGTCCGCCTCCGCCTCCGCCACCCGCCGCAGCCCTCCGGCGACCCGTCCACGTTCGCCGGCCCGGACCTCGGCCTCACCATCGGACAGCGTTTCGTCCGAACCGTCCGCCGATGAGCCTTCCGGCGACTCCCCCAGCCCGCCCCCGGCCGACCCTTCGACCGAAGCCGGCTGAGGGACGAAGCCGGCCTGTCCGGATATCGGCAGGTTGTTCGGCTGGCCGTACAACCCAGCTGAGACGACCCCGATCAGGCGAAGACGTCCTGCCGGCGCGGGACATCACGGTCATCGAGGGGACGTGGCAGGAGCAGTTGCGCCGGCTGGCGTACGAGTTCCGGGCGTTCAGCCTCGCCCATCGCGACCTGATCCGGTACGCCTTCGCGGCGGACGACTTCATCCAGCGCGACGGGCCGATGTGGCGTTCGCTGTGTGCCGTCGTGCGCGACGCGGGACTCCGGGAGAGTGATGTCGAGCGGACCGGCGCGGTGCCGGCGGTGCTCGTCGGCGGCCTTCTGCACACCGAGGTCAACGGCATGATGAGCCGGCTCGTCGGGGCCGGCGAGGCGGAGGACGCCGGGTTCGCGCTGGCAGTGGAGTTGCTGATCGACGGGGTCGCCGCACGCTCGTGAGCCTTCTCGGCCATGAGGAAGCGAGTAACCGGCTGTGGATCACCAATGTACTCATAGGTACGATCGGCCACCGAATGCAGATAGGTGCCGTCGCCCTTTAACAGGCTTAGGTGGGACATGTCGGTTTCGCTCGACACGCAACTCCACAGTGCCCGCCCTCCATCGTCTCCGGCCGAGATCGCTCCACCACATCCGGGTTTCCGGCCGGACATCGAGGGCATGCGTGCCGTGGCGGTCACCCTGGTGGTGCTGTCACACGCGGGGATCGCGGGACTGGCCGGCGGCTACGTCGGCGTCGACGTGTTCTTCGTGATCTCCGGCTTCCTGATCACCACGCTGCTGCTCAAGGAGCTGACCCGGACCGGCCGGATCTCGCTGGCCACCTTCTACGCCCGCCGGGCCACCCGGCTGCTGCCCGCCTCCACAGTGGTGCTCCTGGTCACCGTGACGGCGAGCTGGCTGTGGATGCCGGCCACCCGGTTCAAGTCGATCGCCTCGGACGCGATCCACGCGACCTTCTACGGCATCAACTGGCGGCTCGCGAACGAGGGCGTCCAGTACATGAACGCCGACGCCGAGCCCTCCCCGCTCCAGCACTTCTGGTCACTCGCCGTCGAGGAACAGTTCTACCTGGTCTGGCCGCTGCTCCTGCTGATCTTCGCGCTGGCGTGGGGCAAACGGCGTACCCCCGTGATCGTCACCCTCGTCCTGGTCGTCGCCGCCTCGCTCACGGTGAGCATCACGCAGACCGCGTCGTCCGCCCCGTGGGCCTACTTCGGGGCGCACACCCGCGCCTGGGAACTCGCCGTGGGCGCGCTCGTCGCGGTCGGCGCGGCCCGGCTCGCCGGCCTGCCCCGCACCTTCGCCGCCGCCCTGACCTGGGCGGGACTGACCGCCGTGCTGATCTCGGCGTTCCTCTACGACGAGGCGACACCGTTCCCCGGATCGGCCGCCGCCCTGCCCGTGCTCGGCGCCGCCGCGATCATCGCGGGCGGCTGCTCCGCACCGCGCGGCGGCGCCGTGACACTCCTCGGCACCTGGCCGTTCCAGCAGATCGGCAAGTACTCCTACAGCTGGTATCTGTGGCACTGGCCGGTGCTGATGATCGTCCCGCACATGCTGGACGCCGAACCGAACATCCCGCTCAACCTCGGCCTGTCGGCCGGCGCGCTGATCCTCGCGATCGGCTCCTACCACCTGGTCGAGAACCCGGCCCGCAACCACTCCTGGGTGAAGGCCCGGTCCCGGCGCGGCCTCGCCGTCGGCCTCGCCCTGTCCTCGCTGGCCGCCCTCGTCGCCCAGGCCGGCGCCATGAAACCGCCGCAGCTCGCCAAGGGCGCACCGGCCGTCGACACGGCACAGAGCGTGGCGGCCGCCGCCGACCCGGAGTCCGAGCTGCGGCGCATCATCGCCGCGTCGGTGGACACCGGGAAGCTGCCGTCCAACACCACGCCCCGAGTGCAGAGCGCACGCAAGGACAAACCGACCTACTACGCCACCAACTGTCACCTCGAATACCTGGAGACGACGGCACCCGGGCCGTGCGCGTTCGGCGACCCGGCCGGCAAGCGGACCGTCTACCTGCTCGGCGACTCGCACGCCGCGCACTGGTACCCGGCGATGGAGGCGATCGCCGGGGAGCGCGGCTGGAAGCTGATGGTCCGCACCAAGAGCGCCTGCCACGCCGCCACCGTCCACACCTTCAGCACCGCCCTCAAACGCGCGTACACCGAGTGCCCGGTCTGGCGCCGGCAGGTGCTCGCCGAGATCAAGCAGACCAGGCCGTACCTCGTGGTGATCTCGTCGAGCGGCAACGACGGCAACCCGCTGCTCGACGAGAGCGGCCACCGGGTGACCTCCGGAGCCGACCAGCTCTGGGCGGACGGGTGGGCGGCCACCTTCCGCACGATCAAGGGTCCGAAGACGAGGCTCGTGCAGATCCGGGACACCCCGTGGCCCGGGCACGACGCCCCGGAATGCCTCGCCGAGCACTCCCGGAAGATCGCCAAGTGCGTCGCCGCCGCCGGCACGGCCGTGCAACTGCCGGGCCGGCAGGCGATCGTCGAACGGGCCGCCAAGGCCAACGGCGTCCAGGTGGTCGATCCGACCTCCTGGTTCTGCACCGCCGAGGACTGCCCCACCGTCGTCGGCAACCTCCTGGTGTGGCGCGACGACGACCACATCACCACCGGGTACGCGTCGATGCTGGCCCCGCTGCTCGGCGCCAGGTTGCCGAGGTAACCCCCGCCAGAAGAGCCGGAAACGGCCACGTCACCGCGCGGAAGCACGGTGAGGCGTGGCCGTTCCGTGTTTTGATCCTCCTAGCTTCACACGTCCGAAACTTCCACCTGCGAGCATTTCGGGGCGCTAACAGGAGGTTCCCTTGTTCCTCAGCCAGCACGAGCAGGAACGACTGCTCATCCACGTCGCGGCCGAAGTCGCCCAGCGACGCCGCGAGCGGGGCCTTCGGCTCAACTATCCGGAGGCCATGGCCGTCATCACCGCCTTCCTCCTGGAAGGCGCCCGGGACGGGCGGACCGTCGCCGAGCTGATGGATTCCGGCCGCCGGGTGCTCACCCGCGACGACGTCCTCGACGGCGTCCCCGAGATGATCGCCGAGGTGCAGGTGGAGGCCACCTTCCCGGACGGCACCAAGCTCGTCACCGTGCACGGGCCGATCGCATGATCCCCGGCGAGGTCCTCCACGGCGAGGGCGACATCGAGATCAACGCCGGGCGCCCCACCGTGGCGATGACCGTCCGCAACACCGGTGACCGGCCCGTCCAGGTCGGCTCGCACTTCCACTTCGCCGAGTCCAACGCGGCCCTCGAGTTCGACCGCGCCGCCGCCTGGGGACACCGGCTCGCCGTCCCGGCCGGCACGTCCGTCCGGTTCGAGCCCGGCATCCCCCGCGACATCACCCTCGTGGCGCTCGCCGGTGGCCGCGTCGTGCCCGGCCTGCGCGGCCTCGCCGGCGGACCGCTCGACCAGCCGTCACCCGCCCTCGAACCCGACCCCACCGACATCGAGCCGGCCGGCTCCCTCGACGAGGACACCGGCGACGGCGAGCACAACGGGAGCCCGCGGTGAGCTTTCTGGACCGCGGCCGGTACGCCGCCCTCTACGGACCCACCGCCGGCGACCGCATCCGGCTCGCCGACACCAACCTGCTGATCGAGATCGAGGAGGACCGCAGCGCCGGTCCGCGACCCGGCGACGAGGTCGTCTTCGGCGGCGGCAAGGTGATCCGCGAGTCGATGGGCCAGTCCCGCGCCACCCGCGCCGAAGGCACCCCGGACACCGTCATCACCGGCGTCGTGGTGCTCGACCACTGGGGCATCGTCAAAGCCGACGTCGGCATCCGCGACGGCCGGATCGTCGCCATCGGCAAAGCCGGCAACCCCGACACCATGGACGGCGTGCACCCCGGCCTCGTCATCGGCGCGGGCACCGAGATCATCGCCGGCAACGGCAAGATCCTCACGGCCGGCGCGATCGACAGCCACGTGCACCTGATCAGCCCGACGATCCTGGACACCGCGCTCGCCGCCGGCATCACCACGATCATCGGCGGCGGCACCGGCCCGGCCGAGGGCACCAAGGCCACCACCGTCACGCCCAACGCCTGGCACCTCGCCCGGATGCTCGAATCCCTCGACACCTGGCCGATCAACGTGCTGCTGCTCGGCAAGGGCAACACGATGTCCGCCGAGTCGATGTGGGAACAACTGCGCGGCGGAGCGGGCGGCTTCAAACTGCACGAGGACTGGGGCACCACCCCGGCCGCCATCGACGCCTGCCTGGGTGTGGCCGACGCCTCCGGCGTACAGGTGGCCATCCACACCGACACGCTGAACGAAGCCGGCTTCGTCGAGGAGACGCTGCGCGCCATCGCCGGGCGATCCATCCACGCCTATCACACCGAAGGCGCCGGAGGCGGGCACGCCCCGGACATCATCACCGTGGCGTCGCACCCCAACGTGCTGCCGTCGTCGACCAACCCGACCCGGCCCTACACCCGCAACACGCTCAGCGAACACCTCGACATGCTGATGGTCTGCCACCACCTGAACTCGGCCGTGCCGGAGGACCTGGCCTTCGCCGAGAGCCGGATCCGGCCGTCCACCATGGCCGCCGAGGACTACCTGCACGACCTCGGCGCCATCTCGATGATCGGGTCGGACTCGCAGGCCATGGGGCGGGTGGGTGAGGTCGTCATGCGTACCTGGCAGACCGCGCACGTGATGAAGGCGCGCGTCGGCGCACTGCCCGGCGACGGCGCCGCGGACAACCAGCGCGCCAAGCGCTACGTGGCGAAATACACGATCTGCCCGGCCGTCGCGCACGGCATGGCCGCCCAGATCGGCTCGGTCGAGCCCGGCAAACTGGCCGACCTGGTCCTCTGGGATCCGGCCTTCTTCGGGGTACGGCCGGCGCTCGTCCTCAAAGGCGGCATGATCGCGTACGCGCAGATGGGCGACGCCAACGCCTCCATCCCCACCCCGCAGCCGATGCTGCCCCGGCCGATGTTCGGCGCCTACGGCGTGGTTCCGGCGCAGACGTCGCTCGCGTTCGTCGCCCCGGCCGCCATCGACGCGCTGCTGTCCGACCGGATCGGGGTCAAGCGGGCGCTCGTCCCGGTCGCGGACACCCGGTCGGTGGGCAAGGCCGACATGCCGCTCAACGACGCCATGCCGCGGATCGAGGTCAGCGCGGACACCTTCGAGGTACGCATCGACGGCCTGGTCATCGAACCGGACCCGGTCGACGAGCTGCCGATGGCCCAGCGCTACTTCCTGTTCTGATGGGCCGGTCACGCCACGTGTTCGAGCCCTCGACGCGTACGGGTGCGGCATGAGCCTGGCCACTCTGCTGCTGCTCGCCGACGGGCGGCTGCCGTCCGGTGGGCACGCGCACTCCGGCGGGCTCGAACCGCAGATCGCGGCCGGCCGGGTGCGCGACATCGGCGGGCTCGACGGGTTCCTGCGCGGAAAGCTGGCGACCAGCGGGCTGGTGTCGGCGGCGTTCGCGGCGGCGGCCTGCGCCGACGTCGGGCGGGCCGCCGAACTGGACGCCGGGCTCGACGCCCGGACGCCGTCGCCCGCGCTGCGGAAGGCGTCCCGGGCCCAAGGGCGTGCGCTGCTGCGTGCCGGGCGGGCCATGTGGCGCCTGTCCGCGCTGCCGTCGCGGGAACCGCATCAGCCGGTCGCTCTCGGCGCGCTGGCCTCGGCTGCCGGGCTGACGCCCGGGGACGCCGCGATCGCGACGGCGCACGGCATGGTCACCGGTTCGGCCAGCGCGGCGGTCCGGCTTCTCGGTCTCGATCCGTACGCGGTGCACGCGCTCCTGGCGCGGCTCGCCCCCGAGTGCGACCGGATCGCGGCCGTGGCCGCGCAACGGTCCGGCGACCCGGTGGACGATCTGCCGGCCGCGGGCGCTCCCCTGCTCGACATCGGTGCCGAGCACCACGCCACCTGGGAGGTGCGTCTCTTCGCATCCTGAACCCGTCCTTCGGCCGGCCGTGAGCGCTGCCCCACCCCCCGCCGGCCGTCAGAGATGCCTCACACCCGCTGAGACAGCGCCGGCAGCCGGCCGGCGTCTCATCGCAACCTGGACCTGGAGAAGGAACATGCATCCGGAACCGCACGAACACGGCCCCGACGAGGTCCCGCACACTCACCCGGACCCGGGGGTGGATCCGCACGAGCCGCTGCACACAGGCGCCCGCGCGCTGCGTGTCGGCATCGGCGGCCCGGTCGGATCGGGCAAGACCGCCCTGGTCGCGGCGCTGTGCCGGGCGCTCGGCACGGAGTTGCGGCTGGCCGTCGTGACCAATGACATCTACACCACCGAGGACGCGGACTTCCTGCTGCGCAACGGGGTGCTCCCGGCGGAACGGATCCGCGCCGTGGAGACCGGCTGTTGTCCGCACACCGCCATCCGTGACGACATCTCCGCCAACCTGGACGCCGTCGAGGACCTGGAGACCGCGCTCGGCCCGCTGGATCTTGTCCTGGTGGAGAGCGGCGGTGACAACCTCACGGCCACGTTCAGCAAGGGCCTGATCGACCGGCAGATCTTCGTGGTCGACGTGGCCGGCGGCGACAAGGTGCCCCGCAAGGGCGGCCCGGGTGTGACCACCGCCGATCTCCTGGTCATCAACAAGACCGATCTGGCCCCGCTGGTCGGTGCTGATCTGTCGGTGATGGACCGGGACGCCAAGGCCCGCCGCCACGAGCTGCCGACCGTCTTCCTGTCGCTGGCCGAGGACAAGCAGGCCACCCCGGTCGCCGATTGGATCCGTGCCCTGGTCGCCGCCCGTACCACCGTCGCCGGTGCCTGACCTCGCCGAGCCGGAGGCCCGGACGGAGACCCTGCCCGAGACCCGGACGGAGACCCTGCCGGACAGCCGGACGGAGACCCGGACGGAGACCCGGACGGAGACCCGGACGGAGGCCGCCGGGCGCTTCATGCGGGCGCGGGCGGCCGTGGTCGCCGAGGCGGACGGGCGCGGCGGCACACGGCTCGCCGTGCTGCGCGGCGAGTCCCCGCTGCTGCTGCGCCGCACCGGCCCGCGGGGAACCGGCGGCCTGACGGTGCACCTCGTCGGCGGTGCGGCCGGTCCGCTGCGCGGCGACGAGTCGCGGCTGGACATCGAGGTGGGGCCGGGCGCCACGCTGGAGATGCTCAGTGTGGCGGCCTCGCTCGCGCTTCCGGGCCGGCCCGGTCCGCCGTCCCGTCTGACGATCACCGCGACGGTCGCGGCCGGGGGCACGCTGCGCTGGCTGCCGGAACCGCTGATCGCGGCGGCCGGCTGCGACCACATCACGGTGACCCGGGTCGAGGTGGCCGAGGGCGGCACGCTGCTGTGGCGCGACGACCTGGTCTGCGGGCGGCACGGCGAGCCGTCCGGATCGGTTCGCGCGGACACCACGGTCCGGTATGCGGGCGTCACCCTCTACCGGCACGAACTGGCGGTCGGCCCGAACGCCGCGGGCTGGGACGGCGCCGCGGTGCTGGGCGGTGGCCGGGCGGTGGGCACGCTGGTCGCCGCCGGTTCCGGCTTGCCGCGGCCCGGATCGGGCGGCCCGAACGCCGCGGTGATGCCGCTGGCCGGCCCGGGCGTGCTGGCCACCGCGGTGGGCGCCGACATCCGCGAGGTGCGGGCGGCCCTCGACCCGTTCTGCGGCCCGGCGCCACTCACGGCGTGAGCCGAACCGGAAGACCAGGATCAGCGCGCGACGCGGGCCGAGCCGGACGAACCAGGATCAGCGCGCGACGCGGGCCGACGCCACGTACAGCGTGAACCGAACCGGACGGGATCAGCACGCGACGAGGGCCGGGCAGCTCACGGGCCCGAGCCCCTCACCGTGGTCCTGATCGTTCAGCGGCGCAGCGCCTCGACCGGCTCGATCCGGGCCGCGCGGTATGCCGGGTAGGCTCCGGCCAGCAGCCCGGCCGCGAGCCCGATGAGCGGCGCGAGTGCCACCGTCAACGGTTCGGCGATCGGCGTCCAGCCTTTGACCGCCGCGGTCGTCACCACCGCGACCACTCCGATGCTGCACCCGAACAGGCCGCCGAGGGCCCCGAGCACCCCGGACTCGGCCAGGAACTGTGCGGCGATGTGGATGCCGCGGGCCCCGACCGACCGTCGCAGGCCGATCTCCCCGACCCGTTCCAGTACGGCGACGAGCGTGGTGTTGGCGATGCCGACCGCGCCGATGACCAGGCACACCCCGGCCAGCATGAGAAAGAGGCTGCCGAGGTCGCCGTCCACCTCGTCGCGCAGTTCCCGGGGATCGGGCGGGGGCAGGGCGGTGAGCGTGTCCGGTGCGTCCGGTCGCAGCGCCCGCGGCACCTCGGCGGCGACCTGCCGGGCCGCTCCGAGTTCGGTGGCGATGAGCATCTTCGGCCGTTCGTCGCCGGGGGCCGCGCCGATCACCGGCGCCGACCCGGACGGGATCATCACGGTCAGCAGCAGGGCCGGCATCCGCCGCACCTGGTCGGCGATGCCGATCACGCGGTACGGCACCTCGCCGATGAACACCGCGGGACGCGTGCTGAGCGAGGTGATGCCGAGTTGCCGGGCGATTCCGGCGCCCAGCACGGCGACCTGCGCCCCGGCCCCCTCGTGGTACGCGTCGAAGGTACGCCCCGCGGTCATCCTGGGTGCGACAGCGGTGAACAGTCCCGGCGTCACGGCCATCACCGGGATGTTCCGTCCCATGGCGGCGTCCCCGACCGGCGCCGCCCGTACCGGGGCGCCCGCGGCCGGCACCGGCCAGTAGACGCCGCCGCCGACCACGCCGTTGACCCGGGCGAGCCGCGCGTCCGCGTCCGGTGGAAACGGGGTGGGCACCAGGTCGGGGTCGGTCTTGCCGGAGTCCTCGACGGTGACCTCGGTGGCGACGAGCGCGTTGAACCGGCTGCCGATCTGCCCGGAGGCGGTGGCGGTCAGCCCGAGCACGGCCACGAAGGCGCCCACGCCGAGGACCGTGCCGAGGCAGGTGAGCAGGGACCGGCCGGGCCGTTGGAGGATGCCGGCCAGTGCCTCGCCGATCAGGTCCCGTGGGCTGATCGCCGACAGTTCGATCCGCTCCGTCATGCGGCGACCCCGTCGCGGATGCTGATGGTCCGCCGCCCGCGCGCGGCGACCGCCGGGTCGTGGGTGATCACCACGACGGTGAGTCCGCCGGCGTGCAGTTCCTCCAGCATCGCGAGCACGCCCGCGGCGGTGGCGGTGTCGAGCGCGCCGGTCGGCTCGTCGCAGAGCAGCAGGCTGGGCCGGGTCACCAGGGCGCGGGCGATGGCCACCCGCTGCCGTTCACCGCCGGACATGGTGCGCGGCATCGCGGTGCGCCGGTGGTCGAGCCCGACCCGGCCGAGCGCTTCGCGGGCCCGGCTGCGGCGTTCGGCGGCGGGCACCCGGTGGTAGAGCATGGACAGCATCACGTTCTCTTCGGCGCTGCGGTTGTCGAGCAGGTGGAAGGACTGGAAGACGAAGCCGATCCGGCGTCCGCGCAACGACGTCCGTTCCCGGTCACGCAGGATTCCGGTGTCGATGCCGTCCAGTTCGTACCGTCCTTCGGTGGGCCGGTCGAGAAGCCCGGCCACGTTGAGGAACGTCGACTTTCCGGAGCCGGACGGTCCGACCACGGTGACCAGCTCACCGCGTTCGATCACCAGGTCGCAGGGGCGCAGCGCGGGCACCGGTGGCGGGCCCGGATAGGTGAGCCCCACTCCGGTGAACCGGATCACCGGGGCGCTCACGTACCCACCAGGACCTGTGCGCCCGGCTCCAGAGCCGCCCCACCGACCGGGGTGACCTGCACGAACCCGTCGCCGACCAGTCCCGGCACCACTTCGATCCGCTGCCGGGCCGCGCCGTCCACGACGGTCACCGAGGTCTTGCCGTCGGCGCCGGCCGAGACCGCGGCGAGCGGCACCACCAGCACCTCGCCCTCGCTGGAGGCGGCCGTCACGGTGAGCCGGACGTCCTCGCCGGCGAGGTTCGCGTCGAGCGCGCCGCCGGGCACGGCCACCATCTCGTAGCCGGTCAGGGTGGGGTCCGTGGTGGCCGCGTCGCCGCTGGCCTGCTCCGGCTGCGCCGGCGTGTCGGCCACCGACCTCACACTGGCCTTCGCGGTGGTCCCGCTGATCTCGGAGAGGATCTCCACGGGCATCCCCGGCCGGATCAGATCCTTCTGGTACGCGGTGAGCCGCCCTTTCACGACGAGCCGCCCCGCCGACACCGTGAGCAGCGCGTCCTCGGCCAGGGCGCCGACCGAGGCGGACACCTTGTCGACCCGTCCCGGGAAGCCCCGCAGGTAGACGATCTCACCGGCCGGCATCATCGGCCCGGTCCGCCGGGTGACCCGGCCGCGTTCCCGCCGGGCCTGGGCGAGGTCCTCCCGCCGGTCGCCGACGGCGATCCGGGCGGTGGCCTTGCCCGCGGCGGGCGCCGCCTCGAGTGCCAGTTCGGCGTCGCGCAGCGCCCGTTCGGCGGCGGTCAGCGCGGTCTCGGCCTGGAGGAGCAGCGTCTCGTCGTCGGGACCGGCGGGCATCGGCTCGTAGCCCTTGGACTCGTAGAACTCGCGTACCGCGTTCTTGGTGCCGGGGCCGTAGGTCCCCCAGGCGTCACCGCCCCGGCCGAACCCCAGCCTGGTCAGGGCTTTCTGGAGCTGGGCGACGTCCTTGCCGGTGGCGCCGGGCCGCAGGTCCCGGTAGGCCGGCGTGGCGCCGGGCAGTGCGAACACCGGCCGCCCGGAGATCTCCATGAGCACCTGGGCGGAGGTCACCTCGGCGCCGTAGCCCACTTTCAGGGCGGTGACCACGGGTGTCCCCTCGGTCCCGCCCCGGGCCCGGACCTCGACCGACTGCTCGGCGCCGACCTTGCCGCGCAGCACCACCGAGGCGTTCAGGACGCGCCGTTCGACCGGTTCGGTGAGTGTCGACGGCGGCGGTGGCGCGGTCTCGGCGGCCACCTGGGCCGGAGACTTGAGCCGGGTGGCGACGGCCAGCGCGCCCACGGTGACCAGCACCGCGGCCAGCACGGCGTAGAGCAGCCGGCGGTGGGCCGGCCGCACCCCCGCGTCCTGCGGGCCGGTTTCCGTGTGCACTTCGAGCCGCCGGGTCACCTCGGCGTCGTCCTCCCCGTCGCCGCCGCGCTTCCGGCGGATCAGCACCGGTCGGCCAGGATGTACATGTTCGCCGCCTTCCACCGGCCGTCGACGGGCCGGAGCACGATCTCGGTCAGCTGGGAACGCTCACCACCGAGTTGGCCCGGCAGCGGCTCGCCGGTGGACGCGGCGTGCAGCCGCCATCGTCCGATGTCGACACAGTCGACGATGCGCCGGGCGTCCCCGTCCAGCGTCATCTCCTCGATCCGGTGCCCGACCGTCCCGCGGGTGACCCGGTCCTGTTCGCGGGCCGCGGCCAGGGTGCCGCGCACCGTGGAGAGCAGCGGGTCGGCGATCTGCTCGGCCAGGGCGGGCAGGTCCGGATCGGACGTCTCGCGGGCCGCCACCCAGGCCGCCCAGAACCCGTCGTACGCCGCCCGCACGTCGTCCGGCAGCGGCCCGGCGCCGGCCGGTGGCGTGGGCCGGTCCTGGGCGCAGGCGCTCATGGCGGTGGCCGCCAGCAGCAGCGCGGCGGCCACCCTCGTTCCCCGGTCCGGCACGGTCACGCCCCGTTGGCGAGCACTTGACCGGCCCGCTCGACCTCGTTCTCCACCTGCGCGCGGACCTCGTCGAGTGCCTCACGGTTCCGGGCGATCAGCTGGTTCTCGTAGCCGGCCTGCACCCCGAACCAGATCTGCGGCAGCCGGGTCTGTTCCTTGCAGCGCACGTCGGCCGTGGCGATGGCGCGTTCCGCGGCGGTCGGGGTGGGCGCCCACTCCTGGCCGGCGGCCTCGGCGGGGGTGCGGTACCGGTGCCCGGCCGCCGCCATGCACTCGCTCCACGCGGCGACCACGGTGACCACCCGTTCGTCGGCCGCGGTGGCCTTGCCCGCCTGCTCGGACAGCCGGCCGTCCAGTTCCACGTCGGCGTCGGGTCCGCCCTCGCGCAGTTTGCGGGCCGCCTCGCCGCTGCAGCCGCCCGCCGGCACGTCCTTGCCGGGCGGCACACCGAACTCGTCGTCGCCGGTGAGCGCGGCCAGTTCGGCGTGGTCGGCCTTCCGGGTGGCGCCACCGCGGCGCTCGGCGTCGGCGGCGATGGATTCCGGCGAGTGGTAGCCGTACCGGGTGGCCTGTTCCATGTCGACGATGCCGAGGTCCAGTCCGGAGGTCCACAGTCTGCCCTGCCGGGCGGGCGCCGGCGGCTGCCAGGTGGCGAACCCGAGCCGGCGCATGCACTGCTGGATGATCAGTCCTTCGGCCCGGCTGATGACGGTGGCCTGCTCGGCCGAGTGGCGGTAGGCGGCCAGCGGCAGTTCGAGGGCCGCGCCGTCGGACACCTCGGGCAGGGCGGAGGCGGGTGCGAGGCTCGGCGGGACGAGCGGCTCGTTCGCGGCGTCGCCTGACGCTTCGTCGCCGCATCCGGCGAGAAGTAGCAGGGCGGCCAGTCCGGCCACCCACTGGTGTTGCTTCACGGTGTCGGGGCTCCTGTCGGTCGCGGTGGGATCGGGGCACGCGGATGTGCCGCAGGGCGTCGGCCCTGCGGCACATCACGGCTTTCGATCACCGGGTCAGCACTCGGTCTGGATGTTCCCCCAGAGGAGCGTCTCCGAGCTGTAGCCGACCTTTCCGGTGTTGCGGTTGGTGTGGTAGTCCCACCACGGGTCGCCGCTCACCGTGCTGCCGGGAGTGAAGCACCACAGCCGGGCGGTGTGGCTGGTCTGGCCGAGCCCGAGGACCCGGGTGTCGCTGGTGTTCGGCGTCTGACGGATCCGGACGTTGCTGCCGCTGTAGCCGCCGTCGACATAGGCGACGGCCGGCGCGGCCACCGCCAGTGAACCGCCGAGAGCGAGCACGGCGGCGCCGGCAAAAATCTTCGCCTTGCGCACATTACCTCCCCGTTACGCGATGAACAGACATCGACGGCGGCCAGACTAGAATCACGCCGGCGATCTGATCAACAGGTCCGCCGAAGATTGGCGGGATACCGCCACCGCATCGGGTGAACGCGGGCGAACGCGTTCCGGCCGGATGCCCGCGATGCCGTAGAGTGACGCAAGCCATGGACAGGCATCGATGCTTTACGCCAGTCAGCAGGGAGATCACGTGTACGGCAACGGGGAAGCCGGTACGCCGCCGGCACTGACCGACCGGCAGCGCCGGATATTGCTGCTGATCTGCGAGGGCGCCACCGATCGCCGGATCGCCGGCCGGGTACTGGCCAGTGAGCGCACGGTGCAGCGCGAGATCGCGGAGATCAGAACGATTCTCGGCGCCGCCTCCCGCACCCAGATCGTGGCGGCCGCGGCCCGCCACGGATTACTGTTCGGGAAATCATTAAAAATGTGAATTGAAACGGGCGCGAATTCCGGCCGCTGCCGGATTCCGCGCCCGTCGGTGGCGATCAGGCGGCGACCGCGATCGGCACGCCGTGACTGTCGGTCAGCGCCAGCCGGGTGTGCAGGCTCCCCTGCTGCGCCACCTTGGCGAAGTACTCGGTGCGCCGCCGCTGGAGGCAGCCCTTCCGCGTCCGTGGGCCGCCCGCCGCCACGGTGAGCAGCTCCGGCGCGAGCGACGAGTTGAGACCCTCCCGCAGCAACCGCAGCGCCTCGGTACGCAGTTGGGAGATCCGCGACTCGGTGACGCCGAGCCGGGCGGCCACCTCGCTCAACGGCTGCTCCTGTAGGAAAGACTCCTCCACCACCTGACGGAGCCGCTCCGGCAGCGCCTGGATGGCCTGATGCAGGTACCCGAGGCGCTCCCGTTTGAGCAGCAGGTCCTCGGGTCCTTCGGACGTCTCGGGAACCATCTCCTCGGCCGCGCCGGTGGGGAAACCCTGAAGGCTGAGCAGCGAGGCCTTCTGCACGTCGTCCTCGACGCTGGCCAGTTCGGAGACGCCGATGCCGAGCACCTCGGCGACCTCGGCGTCACTGGGCGTGCGGCCCAGCGCGGCGGTGAGTTCCTGACGGGCGGCGGCGGCACGCCGGGCCCGCGCCCGCACCGATCGGCTGGCCCAGTCCTGGCCGCGGAGTTCGTCGAGCAGGGCGCCCCGGATCCGGACGGCGGCGAAGCGGTGAAAGGGGATGCCGCGGGTCACGTCGAAGGAGCGTGCGGCACCGAGCAGGGCCGCGAAGCCTGCGGACGAGAGGTCGTCCGAGTGGACATGGCCGGGTACCCGGTTGAGCAGTTCCCGGACCAGATGGCCAACCATCGGCATGTTCTCGCGGATCAGGTCCTCGATGTCGCGCGCCGACGGCGCGTCGTGGGCGGTGCCGATGGTGGCGGGGAGTTCGGTCGTGGCGGTCACGTAGTCCTCCTCGCTGGTACTAACCGGCTGGTGAAGCCGGCTGACAAGGAGAACAGTGGCCGCCGCAAGGTGCAGTGGCGGCCGAACTCGGTTGCATTTGTGGAGTTTTTTCATGAAAAACCTCAGGCCGGTAGGGACCAGCACGGACCGGCGAGGTTCAAACACGGAACCCGGCCGTCGGCACGGCCGGGTTCACGAAACAGGGGACGTCAGTGCAGCACCGGCATGCGCGGCGCCAGCACCTCGGCCAGCTCCGCGTGCACCCACGCCATCCGCCGCACCGCCGCCTCCGGGTGGTCGCCGAACTCGGTGGCCACACCGGCGGCACACCCGTCACTGCCGTGCCGCAGGATCATCATGGTGATCGCCTGCTCCACGGATGCCCGGGTGGGGCTCTCGGACGGCTGCAGGTACGAGACGAACAACGCCTCGGCGGCCAGATCCTTGACTGTGCTGATCATTTGTCGAACTCCCCGATGTCGACGACCTGCTTGAACTCGGCTGACACCACGTTGCCGGGACCCGGGCTCTCGCCCGTCATCCACTCGGGTGTCACACGGGCCGGCAGCCACGCCGTGCCAAAGTGCCGCAATCCGGACCACCGGAGCGGAGCAGAAGCGCCTGTCGGTCTGCGTTCACCGTAACGCGGCAGCCGGCCCGCCGGCCCGTGGTTTTCCGGGCCGAACGGGCCGAACGCCCCGTCTTTCGGTCACTCGCCCGCGGCGTCTCCGGCACAATCCGGGTCCGCCGAATCGCAACCCTGGTCGAGCGAGCTGCCCGGGGCCGGCGGCGTGGTCGGGTCGGTCGGGTCGACGACGCCTCCGCCCGGGTTCGACGGGCCCTGGGACGCCGGCACCGACGGCTCGACGGTGTTCGTCGGGCCGGTGCCTCCCGGTGTCGCCGTCTTCGACGTGGTGGTCCCCGGGACGGGCTTGACGGTCGGCTTCGACGTCGTCCGCGACGGCTTCGGCGTCGTGGTGATGTGCACGCTGCCGCTGGGGCCGATCGAGATGCCCGGCGAGGTGGTCCGGTCGCCCAGGCGCGCATTGCCGTCGGAGAGGATCTCCACCGGACGGGACGGCTCGCCGGGTTCGGACGACACGTACGTCTCGCAGGTCTGGTCGTTGAGTTTGAACACCATCGGCGCGAGGTTGCTCTCGGTGTATCTCCCGGTGATCTGCATCGTGGTGGTGCGCTGCGGGGCGATCGCGGTGTTCGAGGTGACCCGCACCTCGCGGTCGTTCTGCGTGAGCGAGATCTTCCCGTTGCCGGAGAGGACCTGGTCGCCGTTCATGAGGAACCACAGGTTCCACTCGTCGATCGGGGTGTCGTCCCGGTTGGCGAGCGTCACCTGGGCCTTGAACCTCCCGTCGGCGTCCGACCAGACGGCGTAGCTGACCACGCACTCGCCGGACGCGGGCACCACGGTGGGCTGCGGCGTCGACGCGGTCGCCGGAGTCTTCTCGGACTGGCCGAGCGCCGTCCAGCCGTAGGTGAGGCCGCTCAGCACGGCCACCGTGCCGGCCACCACCACGACCCGGCGCACCCGGACGTGGGTGCGGTTGGGCGGGCGGAAGTCCGGCGGGGGCGGCGGTGGGCCGCCGGCCCCGGGCCGCAACGGCGGCGACGAGCGGGCGGGCAGCCTTTCGAACGGCGCCGACGACGGCTCGGTGGCCCCGGACGGCACCGTGCGGCCCGGGTTGTCCGGGTCGGTCGCCTCGCCCGCCGCGGCAGCCGCCGCCGCGGCCGCCGGGCCGAAACCGGAGTACGGGTACCCCGACGGGAGGATGAAGGTGTCCTCGCCCTCGTCCCAGCCGGCGTCGAAGCCGGAGGTGACCATCGGGGCGCTGGCCGACGCGCCGGCCAGCACGTGCGCCAGCTCGGCGCTGGACGGCCGGTCCCCCGGATGCTTCTCCAGGCAGCGGGCGATCAGCGCCTCCACGGTGGGAGGCAGGCCCTCGACCGGTGGCAACGGGTCGGGCTCGGTGTACTGATGCGCCCGCAGCAGGGCGGTGGTGGTGCCCACGTCCCACGGCAGCTGGCCGATCAGCATCCGGTAGATCAGCAGGCCGACCGCGTACACGTCGGTGGCCGGGCTGACCACGCCGCCCTCCAGGCGCTCGGGCGCCAGGTAGGCCGGGGTGCCCATCAGGCTGCCGTCGGGGTCGGTGTCGTTCTCCCCGATCAGCGCCGAGATGCCGAAGTCGACGACCTTGGCCCCGCTCGGGGTGAGCATCACGTTCGCCGGGGTGACGTCGCGGTGCACGATGCCCCGGGCGTGGGCCGCCGCCAGCGCGGCCGCGACCTCGGCGGAGATCCGCAGGGCGGTCGGCCACTTCAGCAACCGCACCCGGGCCAGGACGGCCGCCAGGGACTCGCCGTCGACGAGCTCCATCACGACATAGGGCACCGGCTCGCCGTCGACCGTGGTGGCCTCGCCGTAGTCGTACACATTGGTGATGTTGGGATGCGTCAGCCGGGCGGCGGCCTGGGCCTCCGCGCGCAGCCTGCGCCGGAACGACGGGTCGGCGCTCGTCGACGGCGGTAGGACCTTGACCGCGACCTGCCGCCCGAGGACTTCGTCGAACCCTCGCCAAACCACTGACATCCCGCCGGCACCGAGGCGCTCGACCAGTCGGTACCGACCGGCGAGCAACCCCGAACCGGGCAGGTCCGTCGTGCTCATGTGCCCCCACATGCGCGCTTCGAGAAGATCGCCGGACCGCACCGCCATGCCGCCCGACGCCGGGCGAGTCGGGCCCGCCATCGGACTCCGAGCATCCCCCATCGACGGCGAGGATGTTAGTCCCAATCGGTCACCAGATCGACCGGCACAAGCGGATCTACCTGCGCATCATTACCGTCAGTTCGGTCACAGGAGCCCCACGTACGGGGGGTTTGCGCGTACCGGAAAGGGCTTTCCGACACGAGGCCGCCACATAGCGCCACGGCAACGCGAAGCGAATGCCCGCTTCGTCGGAACTTTCACTCTCAACCTTCCGAGTGAGTCCAAAAAGGAAGGATTCACGATCGGTCAACTGATCACTACAGAGAGAGATCGAGTCTGTCCATGATCTGTCAATCAGGTCACAGGCGCACCGGCAGCCCGGTGAGAGTCCGGGCGACCTGGAGAGCCGCCCCGGCGGCCCGCGACGGCGGTCGCGTGACACCGCTCATCACCGGAGCCCCGCCGGCCGGCACCGCGCCCAGCTCGGCGAGACAGTCCCGCATCGGCCCCCACTTCTCGTAGATCACCAGGACCACCTCGCCCGGCACGGCCAGCCGCAACGCCGCGGCGACCGCGGCCCGGTAACCGTCCGCACGCACCGCCGTCAACTGCGGGCGGCGAGCCCGCATCTCCCGCTCCACCAGCGCCGACACCTCGCCGGCCGCCCGGCCGCACCGGTCCTGGTCCTCGTAGAGCACCACCCGGGTCAGGCCGTCCGCGAGCACCTGCGCCGAGGCCGCCAGCAGATCCTCCCGGCGGTTCCCCGGCAGCGTGACGGCCGCGACGCAGCGCTCCGCGCCCCACAGCCGGTGCAGCGTCCTCAGCGTCGCCGCCAGAGCCGCCGGATTGTGCGCGTAGTCGGCGAACACCGACACCTGGGCAGCGCCCTCCCCGATCCGGAACAGGGTGCCCCGGCCCGGGTTCTCCACGCTCGGATCGAACTCGGCGAGCCGGTCCGCCAGGTTCTCCGGGCGGGCGCCCAGGGCCCGGGCAGCGGCGATCGCGGCGAGCGTGTCGGCGGCCACGTGCAGGGCCGCCCCGCCGTACGCGCCCGGAACCTCCGCCAACCGCACCAGGGGCGTACGCCGCGCGCCGGTCGCCTGCACCAGCCAGCCGTCGTGCAGCACGTACGCCGCCCCGCCCCGGGCCAGATGCTCCCCGAGCACCGGGTTGCCGGTGTCCAGGCCGAACCAGATCAGCCGTTTACGGTCCGCGCGCACCCGGGGGCGCCCGGCCAGGCTGCGCACCCACGGGTCGTCGGCGTTGAGGACCAGCGTCCCGCCGTCCCGGACCCGCTCGGCCACCACCGCCTTGACGTGCGCCAGATCCTCGATCGAGTCGAGCCCGTCCTGGCCCAGGTGGTCGGCCGTGATGTTGGTGATCACCCCGACGTCGGACCAGTCGTAGCCGAGACCGCGCCGCAGCAGCCCGCCGCGCGCCGTCTCCAGGACCGCCACCTCCACCTGCGGGTCACCGAGCACCATCTGCGCCGACCGTGGCCCGGTGGCGTCCGCGACCTGGACGATCCGGCCGTCGATGGCGACCCCGTCGGTGCTCGTCATGCCGACCCGCATGCCGCTGCCGCTGAGCAGGTGGGCGGTCAGCCGGGTCACCGTCGTCTTGCCGTTGGTGCCGGTGATCGCGACGGCCGGGATCCGCCCGTCCGATCCGCCCGGGAACATGGCCCGGACGATCGCGTCGCCCACGTCCCGGGCCCGGCCGTGCACCGGCGCCAGGTGCATCCGCAGCCCGGGCACGGCGTTCACCTCGATCACCCCGGCGGTGGCCGGCTCGCCGGTGGGCGGCACCGGGGCGGCGATGTCGGGCAGGCGCAGGTCGATCCCGGCGATGTCCAGCCCGACTAGGGCGGCCACCCGCTGGCAGAGCCGGGTCACGTCCGGGTGCACCTGGTCGGTGACGTCCCGGCTGGTGCCGCCGGTGGACAGGTTGGCGGCGTCGCGCAGCCGGACCACCCGGCCGTCGCCCGGGATCGACCCGGGGTCGTGACCGGCACGGCGCAGCACCCGCTCCGCCTCCTCGTCCAGCGTGATCCGGGTGAGCACCCGGGAGTGCCCGGTGCCCCGGCGCGGATCGGCGTTGACCCGCGCGACCAGCTCGGCGATCGTGGCCCGGCCGTCACCGACGACGTGCGCGGCGACCCGTTCCGCGGCCGCCACCACCTCGCCGGCCACCACCAGGACCCGGTAGTCCCGGCCGCCGAGCTGCCGCTCCACCACGACGTCGCCGCCGATCGCGTCCCAGGCCCGCTCGACCTCGGCCGGGGTGCCGAGATTCAGCGCCACCCGGTGCCCGTGCCGGCCGTGCCGGGGCTTGACCACCACCGGGGCGCCCAGGTCGGCGAGCAGGTTCACCGCCTCGGCGGCGGTGGTGGCCGCGCCGCCGGGCGCGACCGGGATACCGGCTTCGTCGAGCAGCCGCCGGGTGACGTGCTTGTCCCCGGCGATGTCCACGCCCACCGCGCTGGTGCGGTCGGTCATGGCGGCCCAGGCCAGCCGGCGCCGGTGGCCCCAGCCCAGCCGGACCAGGCTCAGGTCGTCGAACCGTTCCACCGGGATGCCACGGCGCCGGGCGCCCTCGATGATCGACCGGGTGCTCGGCCCGGTGGCCTCCCGCTCGGCCAGCTCGGCCAGCCCGGAGAGCCGCTCGGCGAGCACGTTCGCCGGCGGGCCGGAGCCGCTGTGCACCTCGAGGACCAGGCCGACCGCCGTCTCCAGCAGCTCGCCCGGCACCGACGACTCGGCCGACTCGTCGACCGGGCACTCCATGATCACGTCGTAGACGCCGGGCCGGTCCGCCGCGACGGTCCGGCCGAAGCTGATGTTCCGTCCGATGAGCTGCGACAACTCGATGCAGACGTGCTCGGTGACGTGGCCGAAGTAGGTTCCGTTGCGCAGCCGGCTCACGAACCCGCCGGGGGCCCCGGCGGCACAGTGATGCTCGGCCAGGCCGGGCACCGCCCGTAACAGACGTTCGGTGAACCCGGTGACGTCGGTGGTCTCCACGCCGGCGAGTTCCTCGAGCCGCAGCCGGGCCACCACGGCCGGCCGGGACAGGTAGACGTTGGGACCGCGCAGGCGGCGTAAACTCTCGATCTTCATGCGGCTGGTTCCCGTTCTGGGGGCGGGCCGGTGACGGGTCGGCGGCCCGGGAGATGGAAGGTGCAGCCGGCGGGCAGCACGTGGATGCGGGCTCCGGCGAGCGTGATCGGCCCGGACGGCGGAACCCGGATGTCGGTCGCGGCGCCGGCGTCGACCACCGTCACCGCGCCGCTGCCGAGGACCTCGAAGGTGTCGCCCCCGGTCAGGATGGCGGTGTCCTCGTCGATGCCCACACCCAGCTCGTGCGGGTAGCGGGCGACCGCGCTGAGCAGCCGGTTGAGCCGGCCCCGCTCGGCGAAGTGCTGGTCGATCAGCACGCACGGCAGGAACTCGAGTCCCGGCCCGGTGTGCACACCGTCCGCGGTCACACCGGCGCGGTTCCCGCCGGTGATCATGGTGGCGGACATCATGGCGGCGCCCGCGCTGGTCCCGGCGAGCACCATGCGCCCCTCGCCGACCAGGGTGTGCAGCAGCGTGTCGGTGGCGGTGCCACCCAGCACACCGGTGATCCGTTCCTGGTCGCCGCCGGTGAAGAAGACGCCGGTGGCGGCGCGCAGCACCGAGGCGGTCTCCGGCGCGTTGGCGGCGAGCCGGTTCTCCAGTCGCAGGGCCCGGACCTCGCCGGCGCCCAGTGCCGCGAATCCCTCCAGGTAGGCGGCCTCGGTGCTCTCCGGGGAATCGCTCGCGGTGGCGATGACCACGATCCGCGCGGTGGCCGATCCGGCGAGTTCCACGAACCTGCCGAGCAGCGCGGGGCCCGCCGCGCCGCCCATGACGAGCAGCCGGCCGTGGTGCGGATCGACGCTTCCGTCCACCGCCCCTCCTCAGCAGAGCCTCGAGCCACTGTTGAGGTTAATCGGAACAAATACGAAACATCCGGCTAATCCTGGACCTAGGCCCTGCCGCGACAGCCCTACGCGAGCCGCCGGCGACGGGCCTCCCGCTTCTCCTCGAAGCGCGCCGCCTGCGTCTCCAGCTCGCTCATCCGCACGGCGAGCTCCTCGCGCGCCCGCTCACCGTCACCCCGCAGATCGGTACGGTCCCAGACGTTCCACTGCCGCAGCACCGGGGCGAGCACCTCGTCCCGGTGCTGGCGCAGGTCGTAGATCCCGGCCAGGGCGATGGCGACCGCCTTGCGCCCGAAACCGGCGATGTTCGCCCCCGGCATCTGGAAGTCGGCGGTCACGTCGGCGACCGCCCGCATCGCCCGGTCCGGTGCCAGCTCGAAGGCCGCGCCCATCAGGTTGCGGTAGAAGACCATGTGCAGGTTCTCGTCGGCGGCCACCCGGGCCAGCAGCTGCTCGGCGATCGGGTCGCCGGTGGCCCGCCCGGTGTTGCGGTGCGAGATCCGGGTGGCCAGCTCCTGCAAGGCGACGTAGGCGATGGAGTGCAGCATGTCGTGCCCGTGCCGGTTGACGTAGCCGGACTGCATGTGGTCCATCCGGGCGCGCTCCAGCTCGACCGGGTCCACACCACGGGTGACGGTCAGGTAGTCCCGGATCGCGACGCCGTGCCGGCCCTCCTCGGCGGTCCACCGGTGCACCCAGGTCCCCCACGCGCCGTCCCGGCCGAACAGGGTGGCGATCTCGTGGTGGTACGAGGGCAGGTTGTCCTCGGTGAGGAGATTGACGATCAGCGCGGTACGGGCGGCGTCCGGCAACTTCGAGTCGTCCGGCCGCCACTGCTCGCCCCCGAGGAGACCGTCGAAGGTGCGGCCCTCGCTCCACGGCACGTACTCGTGCGGGAACCATTCCCTGGCGAGCGCCAGGTGCCGGTCGAGGTTCGCGGCGACGACGGGCTCCAGCTCCAGGAGCAGGGTGGTCTGGTCCAGCGGCATCCCATCAAGGTAACCGCCGGACCAGCCCGTGATGCCCCTTAGTCAGCGCGCGGACACGTTCGGGTGGAGGTCGCCGGCCGCCGGCTGCCAGGTCTCCGCGTCCGCCTCGATCTGCTCGCCGGAGCGGATGTCCTTGACCGTGTCCGGCTCACCGGGGAACCACACGTAGGGAATCCCGCGCCGGTCGGCGAACTGGATCTGCTTGCCGAACTTCGCGGCGGTCGGCGCCACCTCGGTCGGGATGCCCCGGCGGCGCAGCGCCGCGGCGATCCGGTCACACTCGGCCCGCTTGTCGTCGCTGGGCAGGGCGACCACGACACAGGTCGGCACCGACCGGGAGACGGTCAGCGCGTCCTGGCCGAACAGCAGGCCCAGCAGGCGGGACACCCCGATGGAGATGCCGACGCCGGGGAAGCGGGTGTTGCCCACCGACGCCAGGTTGTCGTAACGGCCGCCCGAGGTGACCGAACCGAACCGCTCGTAGCCCTCGAGCAGGGTCTCGTAGACCGTGCCGGTGTAGTAGTCCAGACCACGGGCGATCTTGAGTTCCGCGCGGACCAGGCCGGGCGCGTGCTCGTTGGCCGCCTCCACCACCTGCAACAGCTCGCCGAGGCCCTCGTCGAGCATCGGGTCGGTGACCCCGAGGGCACGGACCCGATCCACGAACGATCCGTCGGACGTGGAGATCCCGGCCAGCCGCAGGCACTGCTCCGCCTGCGCGTCGGTGGCGCCCGCGGTCTCGACCAGGGCCGCCGCCACCTTCTCCGGGCCGATCTTGTCGAGCTTGTCGACCGTACGCAGAACCTGCGCCGTGTCCGCGAGGCCCAGGCCGCGGTAGAAGCCCTCGCAGATCTTGCGGTTGTTGACCAGGATGGTCGCCGGCGGGATCGGCAGCGAGCGGAACACGTCACCGATCACCAGGGGCATCTCGGTGTCGTAGTGGAACGGCAGCGTGTCCCGGTTGACCACGTCGATGTCGGCCTGGAGGAACTCGCGGTAGCGGCCCTCCTGCGGGCGCTCGCCACGCCACACCTTCTGGATCTGGTAGCGCCGGAACGGGAACTGGAGCTTGCCGTTGTTCTCCGTGACGAACCGCGCGAACGGCACGGTCAGATCGAAGTGCAGGCCGAGCTGGTCCTCCCGTTTGGCGCCCTCCTCCTCCTGGAGGCGGTGCAGCAGGTAGACCTCCTTCGAGGTCTCCCCCTTGGACAGCAGGGTGTCCAGCGGCTCGACGGCACGGGTCTCCAGCGGGGCGAAACCGTACAGCTCGAAGGTGGACCGGATCTTGTCGAGGACCCTCTGCTCGATGATGCGCTGCGACGGCAGCCACTCGGGGAAGCCGGAAATGGGCACTGGGTATCTCTCCTACAGGAAGCGGCCGGGCGCGGCGATCAGCTCCCGCAGATACGGGTTCGACGCGCGCTCACGGCCGATGGTGGTGGCCGGTCCGTGGCCGGGCAGCACGACGGTGTCGTCGGCCAGCGGCAGGATCTTGTCCCGCAGGCTGGCCATCATCGTCGGGGTGCTGCCGCCCGGCAGGTCGGTGCGCCCGATGGATCCCGCGAAGAGCACGTCCCCGGAGAGACAGAGTTCCTCAGCGTCCCAGGAGGAACTCTCGCCCGGCAGGCGGAACAGCACCGACCCGCCGGTATGGCCGGGCGCGTGGTCGACGGTGATCTCGATGCCCGCCAGGGTCAGGGTCGCGCCGTCGGTGAGCTCCGCGACGTCGTCCGGCTCGCTGTACGCCAAGCGGCCCCCGAACATGGCCGTCATGTCGGCGCTCAGTCCCTTGGCCGGATCGGCGAGCATCTCCCGGTCGTCCGGGTGCACGTAGGCCGTGATGCCGCGCGCCCCGCACACCGGCGCCACCGAGAAGGTGTGGTCCAGGTGCCCGTGGGTGAGCAGCACCGCGGCCGGTGACAGCCGGTGCTGGGCGAGGACGTCGTCGAGCTGATCCAGCACGCCGATGCCCGGATCCACGATCAGGCACTGCTCTCCGGGACCCGCGGCGACGACGTAGCAATTGGTGCCGAAAGCCTGGGCCGGAAAGCCGGTGACGAGCACGAGGGCAACCTCTCGAGGGTGGGTGCGAATCGTAACGAGAGTAGCCGGGCGGGCGCACGCCACTTTCTCAGGAGGTACCCGTACACTCTTGCGGGTCGTGTGGCGTGCCGCACCCCTTGACACGTACCGGGAAGGGACAGCGTTCGGTGGCTTCCAGCAAGGACCGGCAGCGCAAACTCGCGCGGGCGAAATACGAGCGGCAGCAGGCCCGCCGGGCCGAGCGTGAGCGCCGCCGTCGCCGGATCTCGGCAGGGGTCGGCGCCACTCTGGCGGTGCTCCTCATCGCCGTCGGCGGCGCCTGGATCGGCGGCGTGTTCGACAGCGAGGAGCCCGTCGACACCGCCGCCTCGGACGTCTGCCTGTGGACGCCGCAGAACCCACAGACGAACCCGGACCTCAAAGAGGTCGGCACCCCGCCCACCAAGGACCTGCCCGAAGAGGGCACCGAGACGATGACGGTCACCACCGACAAGGGCGCACCGATCGTGGTGAGTCTCGACGTGACGAGTTCCCCGTGCGCCACGGCCAGCTTCACCTATCTGGCCGGACGGGCCTTCTTCGACAACACCGAGTGCCACGAGCTGACCACCGAGGGCGCGCTGCGCTGCGGTGACCCGAGCGGCACCGGCCAGGGCGGGCCGACCTACAGCTACTACGACGAGAACCTTCCGGCCCAGCCGTCCCCGGCGCCGAGCGCGAGTGCCGCGCCGGCCGCCGAGGTGGTCTACCCGAAGGGCACAGTCGCCTTGATCGGCAACCCGAAGGGAAGCAACGGCAGCCAGTTCCTGATCTTCCACAAGGACTACACCCCCACCGGCGACCCGGAGTACTCGATCATCGGCCAGGTGACCGGCGGGCTGGACACGCTCGCCGCCATCGCGAAGATCCCCACGGTCGAGAACTCCGCCGGAGCGAAGGTCAAGCCCAAGGACAAGATCACCGTCAAGACTCTGACCGTCGGTGCGGCGGCCGCCAGCGCGGCCCCCGCGCCGAGCGCGGAGTCGTGATTTCGTGAAGGACGAGAGCAGCAGCATGGAGGAGACCGTGTCGTCGATCAAGGACCGGCAGCGCGCGGCAGCGCGTGCCCGGCTCGAGAAGGAGATGGCCGAGCGCTCGGCGGCCGCACGCAAGCGCCGTCAGCGCCAGGCGATCGTCGGCTCGGCGGCCGCGGTCATCCTCATCGCCGGCGTGGCGTTCTTCGTCGTCCGCGCCCTGCAGAAGGACGAGAAGACCGAGGCGGCCGGGCCCGCCGCGGGCACGGTCAACTGCACCTGGACCCCGGCCGACGAGGCCAGCGGCGGCAAGGTGAAGGACGTCGGCCTCCCGCCGGTCAACGTGCCGAACACCGGGACCAGCACCCTCACCTTCGACACCGGCCTGGGCGTCATCGAGGCCAACATCGACCTCGCCAAGGCCCCCTGCACCGGCGGCAGCTTCAAGCACCTGGCGGCGCAGAAGTTCCTCGACAACACCAAGTGCCACCGCATGGTCAACAAGGACTCCTTCAAGGTGCTCCAGTGCGGTGACCCGTTCGCCACCGGCGAGGGCTACCGCGACACCGACGGCCAGGGCGGCCCCAGCTACACCATGGCCGAGGAGAACCTGCCGACCGACACGGCGAAGCCGTACCCGGCCGGCTCCATCGCGATGGCGAACACCAACATGCCGAACAGCACCGGCAGCCAGTTCTTCATCTGCTCCGAGGACACCCAGCTCCCGCCGAACTACACGCTGCTCGGGACCATCACCAAGGGCCTGGACATCGTCAAGGACGTGATCAAGGCCGGCGACGACGGCAAGTTCGAGCCCAACCCCGGCGGCGGGCGCCCCAAGAAGGAACTCCTCATCAAGACCATGACGGTCTCCTGACCCTCCAGCTCAGCGAAGAAGGGCGATCCCCGCGGGGGTCGCCCTTCTTTCTCGCTCTGGTACGGGCTACGCGCCGGACGTGACCCGGTAGGCGTCGAACACGCCGTCCACCTTCCGGACCGCCGCCACCAGGTGGCCCAGGTGTTTCGGGTCGGCCATCTCGAAGGTGAACCGGCTCACCGCCACCCGGTCGCGGGTCGTGGTGACCGTCGCGGACAGGATGTTCACCCGCTCCTCGGACAGCACCCGGGTGACGTCGGCCAGCAGTTTGTGCCGGTCGAGCGCCTCCACCTGGATCGCCACCAGGAACGTCGACGCCGACGTCGGCTTCCAGCTGACCTCGACCACCCGCTCGGCCTGCTCGCGCAGGTCCTCCGCGTTGGCGCAGTCCTCCCGGTGCACGCTCACCCCACCGGAACGGGTCACGAAACCGAACACCGCGTCACCGGGCACCGGGGTGCAGCAGCGGGCCAGTTTCACCCAGACGTCCGAGACGCCCTTCACCACGACGCCCGGATCCTGCGCGGAGCTGCGGTTGCGGGGCGGACGGGTGGCGACGGCGGTCTCGGCGATGTCCTCGACCGCGCCCTCCTCGCCGCCGAACCCGGCGACCAGTTTCTGCACGACCGACTGGGCGGAGACGGTGCTCTCACCGACCGCGGCATACAGCGAGGCCACGTCGGCCAGGTGCAGGTCGCGGGCGATGGTCATGAGGTTCTCGCTGGTCAGCATGCGCTGCAGGGGCAGGCCCTGCTTGCGCATCGCCTTGACGATCGCCTCCTTGCCGTCCTCGATCGCCTCCTCGCGGCGCTCCTTGTTGAAGTACTGCCGGATCTTGGTCCGGGCGCGCGGGCTCTTCACGAAGCCGAGCCAGTCCTGCGTGGGACCGGCCGTCGCCGACTTGGACGTGAAGATCTCGATCACGTCGCCGTTGGACAGCGGGGACTCCAGCGGCACCAGCTTGCCGTTGACCCGGGCGCCGATGCACTTGTGCCCGACCTCGGTGTGCACCGCGTAGGCGAAGTCGACCGGGGTGGACCCGGTCGGCAGCGGGATCACGTCGCCCTTCGGCGTGAAGACGTAGACCTCCTGGCTGGAGAGGTCGAACCGCAGCGCGTCGAGGAACTCCGACGGGTCGCTCGCCTCGCGCTGCCAGTCGAGCAGCTGCCGCAGCCAGGTCATCTCGTCGATGTGCGCCGGCGGGCCGACGATCGTCGCGCCCTTCTGCTCCTTGTACTTCCAGTGCGCGGCGATGCCGAACTCGGCGGTCCGGTGCATGGCGAAGGTGCGGATCTGCATCTCGACCGGCTTGCCGGTCGGGCCGATGACCGTCGTGTGCAACGACTGGTACATGTTGAACTTCGGCATCGCGATGTAGTCCTTGAACCGGCCCGGCACCGGCTGCCAGTTCGCGTGGATGACGCCCAGCGCGGCGTAGCAGTCGCGGACCGTGTCGACCAGGATGCGGACGCCGACCAGGTCGTAGATGTCGTTGAAGTCGCGGCCCCGGACGATCATCTTCTGATAGATCGAGTACAGATGCTTGGGACGGCCGGTCACCTCGGCCTTGATCTTCGCCGACTTCAGGTCGAGCTGGACCCGGTTGGTCACCTGGCGCAGCAGCGCCTCACGCTGCGGCTGGTGCTCCCCGATCAGGCGGTTGATCTCCTCGAACCGCTTGGGGAAGAGGGTGCCGAACGCCAGGTCCTCCAGCTCCCACTTGATCGTGTTCATACCGAGGCGGTGGGCCAGCGGGGCCAGGATCTCCAGCGTCTCCTTGGCCTTCTGCTCCTGCTTGGCGCGGGGCAGGAAGGTCAGGGTGCGCATGTTGTGCAGCCGGTCGGCCAGCTTGATGACCAGCACCCGTGGGTCCTTGGCCATCGCGACGACCATCTTGCGGATGGTCTCGGCCTTCGCCGCGTCACCGAGCTTGACCCGGTCGAGTTTCGTCACGCCGTCGACCAGCAGCGCCACCTCGGCGCCGAAGTCGTTGCGCATGTTCTCCAGCGAGTAGTCGGTGTCCTCGATGGTGTCGTGCAGCAGGGCGGCCACCAGCGTCGTGGTGTCCATGCCCAGGTTGGCCAGGATCGTCGCCACCGCGAGCGGATGCGTGATGTACGGGTCGCCGGACTTGCGGTACTGCCCGGAGTGCCAGCGGGCGGCCACGTCGAACGCCTTCTGCAGCGCGCGGGCGTCCGCCTTCGGATGGCTGGCGCGGTGGGTCGCGATGAGTGGCTCGAGAACCTCGCTGACCTGCGTGCTCTGCCAGGGGGCGTTGAAGCGGGCCAGCCGGGCCCGCACCCGCCGCCCGGTGGGAGCGCTGGCCAGACCGAAGCCGCTGCCCGGCTCGTCCACGGGCGAGAGCGGCTGGGTGTTCTCCAGATCGCCACCGGCGGCGATCTTGTCACCGGGCGTACCATCGCCCGAATTCTGGGTCGGTTGCACCGTGCCCTCCGCCGGAGGGGCGACGTCGCTGGACACCGGCCTCCTCACCAATTCGCCGGGAACTGACTCACCAGAACGTGATTCGCCAGGATCTCTTGGAACGCCCATCCTACCCGCACCGCCCTACCGAGTACCCCGGCCGAACCTACGAATAAGCAGGCCCGGCCGGGTGAAGAACATCGAAGAGGGATCAAACGGTCAAAAGTGCGTGTACCTTGCGCGGGTGGAGCCGCTCCCGGCCGTTCAGGAACCCCAGCTCCATCAGCACGGTGAACCCGGCGACCACCCCGCCGGCCTGCTCCACCAGATCCATCGTCGCGACCGCCGTGCCACCGGTGGCGAGCACGTCGTCGACCACCAGGACGCGCTGTCCGGGCACGAACGCGTCCTCGGTGACCTCCAGGGTGGCCTCGCCGTACTCCAGCGCGTACGAGGCGGAGAAGGCGGGCCGGGGCAGCTTGCCCGCCTTGCGGACCGGGACGACGCCGACACCGGTCGCGTACGCGATCGCCGCGGCCACCACGAACCCGCGCGCCTCCACCCCCGCCACCACGTCGAACGAGCCGCTCCCGTAATGGGCGACGATCCCGTCGACGACCTTGCGAAACGTCGGGCCGTCACCGAAGAAGGGCATCAGATCCTTGAAGACGATGCCCGGCTTGGGAAAGTCCGGCACATCGACCGCGCCCCCGGCGACCAGCGCCGCCATCTCGGGTCCGCTGTCACCGGTCACCTGTGGGATCTCGCTACTCACGGCGGACAGCGTAGCGCCTGCCGAGAGGGACGGGAGCGAGGCGTGGTCCAGCCGCCCTATCCGCCGACCGGCACCGACGGAACGGCCCGCCACCGGCGAAGGTGGCGGGCCGTCCGGGACGTCCGTCGGTCAGCGGCGCTTGGTGCCCGGACGGTTCGTGCCGCCCCGCTTCTGCACCGGGCGCGCGCCCGGCCGCGGGGTGGTGGTACCGGCCAGCACCGACACCTCGTCCGACTCGGTGACGTTGGCCGGGCGGGAACGCTCCCCACGGGCCACGTCGTCCGAACGCTGCGCCCGGCGGGCCAGCACCCGGGCGTTGTGCGCCTTGATCTTCGGCTCCCGGTCCTTGAGCGCGCTCAGCACCGGGGCGGCGAACAGGATCGAGGAGAGGACACCGATGCCCATACCGACGAAGAGCACCAGGCCCAGGTCCTTCAGCGTGCCCGCGCCGAGCAGGCCGGCACCGATGAAGAGCACGCCGCCGACCGGCAGCAGCGCCACCAGGCCGGTGTTCAGCGAGCGCATCAGGGTCTGGTTCACCGCGAGGTTGGTGGCCTCGCCGTACGTCCGGGAGCTGCCGGCGGTGATGCCGCGGGTGTTCTCCTGGACCTTGTCGAAGACCACGACCACGTCGTACAGCGAGTAACCGAGAATCGTCAGGAAGCCGATCACCGTGTACGGCGTGAGCTCGAACTGGACCAGCGAGTAGACGCCGGCCGTGAACAGCAGGTCGAACAAGAGCGAGGCGAGTGCCGCCACCGCCATCCGCCACTCGAAGCGCACCACCAGGTACGCCGTGACCAGCACCAAGAAGATGATCAGGCCGAGCAGGGCCTTCTCGATGACCGCCCCACCCCAGGCCGAGGAGACCTGCTGGTCGCTGATCTGGGTGGCCTCCACGCCGAGGTCGGCGGCGAGGGCCGTCTTGGCCTCCGCCATCTCGCTCGCGGAGAGCTCGCTGGTCCGGATCTTGTAGTTGATCTCGGACCCGTTGCCGACCTCCTGTGCGGCGTTGACCTGTGCGTCCGGCTCCACATCGTGAACCGCGGTCCGCACCGCCTCGTAGATCCGCTCCTGCTCGAAGGTCTGCCCGGCCACCTGGCCCGGGACGCTGAACTCGCTGCCTCCGGCGAACTCGATGCCCAGGTGGAAACGGTTGATGGCGAAGCTGCCGATGGCGATCGCCACGAGCGCCGCCGCGATGGTGAACCACATCCTGCGGCGGCCCACGATGTTGATGTTCGCCTCGCCCTGGTACAGGCGGGTCGCGAAACCGGATCCGGCCATGTCAGGCCTCCTTCACGCGCGAGGAGACGGACTCCTCGGTCTGGCTGCGGCGCAGAGCGCGGCCGAGGCCGCTCACCCTGGGTGACAGGAACGCCTGGGTGCTGGCGAGCAGCGTCATGATCGGGTGCCGGAAGAGGAACACCACGAGCAGGTCGAGCACCGTCGACAGGCCGAGCGCGAAGGCGAGGCCCTGCACCTGGCCGATCGACACGATGTAGAGAACCACGGCACACATGATCGTGATGGCGTTCGCCGAGATGATCGTGCGCCGGGCCCGGTGCCACGCCCGCGGAACCGCGCTGCGCGGGCTCCGGCCCTCGTGGATCTCGTCCTTGAGACGCTCGAAGTAGATGACGAACGAGTCCGCCGCGACACCCAGTGAGACGATGAAACCGACGATACCGGCCAGCGTCAGAGTGAAACCGATCGAACGGCCCAGGAACACCAGGGCGCCGAAGGTGAGCAGTGCCGACAGGCCCAGGCTCAGGAAGATCACCAGGCCGAGCATCCGGTAGTAGAAGAACGCGTAGATCGCGACCAGGCCGAGACCGATCGCCGCGGCGAGCAGGCCCGCCTCCAACTGCTGGCCACCGACGGTCGCCGAGACGGTCTGCGCCGGGCCGGCGTCGAAGGTCACCGGGATGGCGCCGAAGTTCAGCTGGTCGGCGAGCTTCTTGGCGCTCGTCGCGTTGAAGTCACCGGTGATCTGCGACTGGCCGGTGAGCACGGCCTGGATCTGCGGCGCGGAGACGATCTCCTTGTCCAGGACCACGGCCACCGCGCAGTGCTCGGCGTCCGAGTACATCGAGCTGACCGCGACGAAGCACGGGTCGGTGGCCTTGGCCTCGAACGCCTTCTTGGTGAGGGCGGCCCACTTCTTCTGGCCCTCGCTCTTGAAGTCGAGCGAGACGACCCACTGGTTCTGGGTGGTGTCGAGCTGCGGGCTGGCCTCGTCGATGTCGTCGCCGACGACCTCGGCCTTGTCCAGCATCACCTTGTAGACGCCCTGGAAGCAGGCGACGACCTCGCTGTCGACCGCGTCGATCGAGCCGTTCGGCCGCGCGTTCAGCTGCTGGCAGCCGATCGTCGGGATGTTGAACTGCATCTGCGGGCTGAGCGCGGCCACCTCGGGACCGGTCAGCGTGGAGAACGGCTTGAACGGCAGACCGGCCTTGGTGTCGGTGCTCAGGTCCACCGGCGCGGTCAGCTTCTCGGCGGCGGCCCAGGCGTCGGCGCCGACCTTCTTCTTGATCGCCTCGCGCTGCTCCTTGACGTCCGCGCTGGCCGGGGCCGGCGCCGCCGCGGACGCGGAGGCCGACGGGGTCGCGGACGGCTTGACGGACGGGCTGCCCGACGGGGCGACGCTCGGGCCCGGCGCCGCGGCGCCACCACCCTGGCCACCGGTCGACGGGGTCGCCGACGGCTTCGCGCTGCCGGTCGCCTTCGGGGCGGCGCTGCCGCTGGTGGACGGGGCCGGGGCGGCGCTGCCACTGGCCGAGGCGCTCGGCGTCGGGCTCGGCGGGTTGAGGGCGACCGACGCGACGTCCCCGGTCAGGCCGGTGAGCAGGCGGAACCGCATGTTCGCGGCCTGCTCCAGGCCCTTGAGCTGCTCCTCGGCCTTACCGGCGAGGGAGACGACGATGGTGTTGTTGCCCTGGATGACCACCTCGGCCTCGGAGACGCCGAGAGCGTTGACCCGGCTCTCGATGATCTCCCGGGCCAGCTCCATGTCCTCCGGACTCGGCGGGGCGCCCTGCTGGGAGGCGATGTAGGTGGCCTGGGTGCCACCGATCAGGTCGAGGCCCAGCTTCGGCTCGAGGCGCTGCTTCCAGCTGCCCTCCGCACCGGCGGCGAAGAAGACGAGCAGATACAGGACGACGAAGACCAGACCGAGCACGCCTAGCTGGCGTCCAGGATGCATCTGTCCCTGAGGTGGTCGTGCCACGGCTTTTGGTCTCCCTGTGTTTCGGCCGCGCGACGGCGCGGCACTCTTTGTCTGTGACCGGCCGTCGACGGTCGAACGGCGGGCGAGCACGCCGTTCCGGGAGCCTCACCCGGACCGGCGCGATGGGGTGCTTCGGGTCAGTCCTGCTTGCGCGTCTCGGTGACGGGGCTCTCCGGCTCGTCCGCGGCCGATGGGGCCTCGTCGGGCTCGGGGATGGCCTCGCCTGCCTTCTGAACGACACGGGCGATCGCGGGACGCGCGAACCGGACCTCGACGCCGGGCGCGATCTCCAGCATGACCTGGTCGTCGGCGATGCCGGTGACGGTGCCGTGCAGGCCGCCGATCGTGACGATCTCGTCGCCCGGGCCCAGCGAGTTCTGCATGTTCATCGCTTCTCGGCGCCGCTTCTGCTGCGGACGGATCATGACGAAGTACATGAACCCGAAGAGCAGAACGAGGATCAGCAGGAATGAGATATTGCCGCCGCCGCTCGCTTGATCAGCTGCCTTGAGCACGAAGAAAGCCTTCCGTCAGCCGCCGGCGCATCGTGGGCGGGCGCCTGCGGCGATATGCAGAGTTCCGGTTGGAACGGCGGCGAGTCTAATCGGTCAACCTTGAGATAACGAATGCGGCACACGTCACGTTCGCATCACGAGGGATAATCACGCTTCCCGGGCGAACAGGTCACCCTGAAAGACACCCGGACGGCCGTCGGCCGGTGGCGTTTTGCCCAGATGCGCCCAGCCCGCCTCGGTGGCGACCCGGCCCCTCGGAGTCCGCGCGAGCAACCCCGCCCGGACCAGGAACGGCTCACACACCTCCTCGACCGTGTCGGATTGCTCACCAACCGCCACGGCCAGCGTCGACAGACCGACCGGGCCGCCCTTGAACGACTCGATCAGCGCCCGCAGCACCGCCCGGTCCAGCCGGTCCAGCCCGAGGGCGTCGACGTCGTACACCTGAAGGGCCGCCTTCGACACCTCCTCGGTGATCACACCGTCCGCACGCACCTCGGCGAAGTCCCGGACCCGGCGCAGCAGCCGGTTGGCGATACGCGGCGTGCCCCGGGACCGCCGGGCGATCTCCGCCGACCCCTCCGGGGTGATCCGCACGCCGAGGATCCGGGCCGACCGGTGCAGCAGCACGTCCAGGTCCTCGTGCGAGTAGAAGTCCAGATGCGCCACGAAACCGAACCGGTCACGCATCGGCCCGGACAGCAGGCCGGCCCGGGTGGTCGCGCCGACCAGCGTGAACGGCTCCACGTCCAGCGGGATCGCGGTGGCGCCCGGGCCCTTGCCGACCACCACGTCGACCCGGAAGTCCTCCATGGCGCTGTAGAGCAGTTCCTCGGCCGGCTTCGCGATCCGGTGGATCTCGTCGATGAACAGCACGTCGCCCGGGGCCAGCCCGGTCAAGATCGCGGCCAGGTCGCCGGAGCGCTCGATCACCGGCCCGCTCGTGGTGCGGATCCCGGTGCCCAACTCGGCGGCCACGATGTTCGCCAGGGTGGTCTTACCGAGACCCGGCGGACCGGACAGCAGGATGTGGTCCGGCGGAGTGCCCCGGCCCATGGACGCCTTCAGCAGCAGCTCCAGCTGGTCGCGGACCCGGTGCTGCGCGATAAAATCGGCCAGCCGGCGGGGACGGACGCTGGCCTCGGCGTCCAGATCCTCGTCGAACGCGTCCGGCGACACCAGATCCTCGCTCATCGCGCCACCTCCGCTGCGCTCCGGCGTCGCGATGAGTTCAAACCTGAGCTGACTGATTCGCTCGCAAGCTCGCTCATCGGGTCTTGCCCAACAGCCGGATGGCCTGGCGCAGCAGGACCGGGACCGGCGGCGTCTCGCCGTCGATCGTCTCGGCCACCGCGGCCACCGCCTGATCGGCCTGCGACGCCGTCCAGCCGAGCGCGAGCACGCCCTGGCGAACCTGCTCCTGCCAGGCGCCGGCCAGCACCCCGGCCGACCCGGAGTCCCCGATCGGCATCGGGCCGATCTTGTCCTTCAGCTCGACGATCATCTTCTCGGCGCCGCGTTTGCCGATGCCCGGGACCTTCGTGAGGGCCGCGACGTCGCCGGAGGACAGCGCACGGCGTACCGCATCGGGTTGATGGACCGCGAGGACCGCCTGGGCGATCCGGGGACCGACGCCGTTGGCCGTCAGGAGCAGCTCGAAGAGCTGTCGTTCGTCGTCGTCGGCGAACCCGAAGAGGGTGAGCGAGTCCTCCCGCACGATGAGCGTGGTGGCGAGCCGCGCCTCGGCGCCGCTGCGCAGCCCGGCCAGCGTGTTCGGGGTGCAGAAGACCCGCATGCCGACACCGCCGACCTCGACCACGGCGCTGTCATGGAGGATCGCGGTGACCACACCGCGGACGCTGGCGATCATCGAAGGCTCCTGCGGGCTGCGGCTTCGATCCTGGCACGGGTGCCCCCGCGCCAGATGTGGCAGATGGCGATGGCGATGGCGTCGGCCGCGTCGGCCGGCCTGGGCGGCGCGGACAGTCTCAGCAACCGGGTCACCATGGCCGTGACCTGGGCCTTGTCGGCGGTGCCGGAGCCGGTGACGGCCGCCTTCACCTCGCTCGGGGTGTAGGTCTGCACCGGCAGCCCGGCCCGCGCCCCGGCCAGGATCGCGACCCCGCTGGCCTGTGCCGTGCCCATCACGGTCCGCGCGTTGTGCTGGGAGAACACCCGCTCGACGGCGACACTGTCCGGACGGTGCAGCTCGACCAGGGCGGCCAGCGAGCGGTCCAGGTTCAGCAGGCGCTGGGAGATGTCCTCGTCCGGAGAGCTGCGGACCACGTCGTAGGCGATCAGCTTCCCGAGCCGGCCCGGCATCCCGTCCACGACGCCGACGCCGCATCTCGTCAGCCCCGGATCGATGCCGAGTACGCGCACAGACTGCCTCCCCCTCGCGTACGTGTGTTCGACACCCTAATACGCACGCCCCTTGCGGCTTCCGCCGACACGCCTCGACGATGGGGACGGGAGGTTCGTATGCACCTCATTCCACCGATGGACGACGAGCCGCCACCGGAGTACGTCGCCTTCGTCACGTTGCACGCCGCCGAGTTGCGCGCCGAGGCGTACCGCCTGGTCGGCGGTGCTCCGGTGTTCGAGGAGATCTACCTGGCCGTGCTCACCGACCTGGCCGGGCACTGGCGCCGGCTGCGGTGGCTGCGCCGGACCGACGACTACGTCCACAAACGCCTGCGGGCACGGACCGCGCAGTGGCGCGAGGACCAGGTCTACGAGGTCGAGGTGCGCGTGTTGCGCCCTCCGGAGCCGGTGGTCCCGCGCCGCGGCTCCGGCGCCAGCCTGGCGCTGCTCAAGGCCGCGGTCATCGAGGGTACGGCGAGAGCCTCCCTGGACTCGCTGGCCGACGCCGAGATCGCCTGGGTGCACGCCTGGCTGGCCAGCCGTCTCCGGCGGACGCTCGGTTACGCGATCGGCAGCGTGCTCCTGGTCCTCGGCATGATCCAGTACATGGCCTGGCTCAGCACCGGCCCGACGTGAGCACACGGCGGGCCGGCCCGAACGGACCGGCCCGCCGCATGGTCCGGCTCACGCGTCGATGGTCGCCATGACCTCGTCGGAGATGTCGGCGTTGGAGTAGATGTTCTGCACGTCGTCGCAGTCCTCCAGGACGTCGACGAGCTTGAGGACCTTGCGGGCCGCCTCCTCGTCGAGCTCCACCGTCATGGTGGGGACCAGCGAGGACTCGGCCGAGTCGTACTCGATGCCGGCGCCCTGGAGGGCGGTGCGCACCGCGATCAGGTCGCCCGGCTCGCTGACCACCTCGAACTCCTCGCCGAGGTCGTTGATCTCCTCGGCGCCCGCCTCGAGCACGGCGAGCATGATGTCGTCCTCGGTCAGCTCACCCTTCGGGACGATCACCACGCCCTTGCGGTTGAACAGGTACGACACCGAGCCGGCGTCGGCGAAGGTGCCGTTGTTGCGGGTCAGCCGGGTGCGCACCTCGGTGGCGGCCCGGTTGCGGTTGTCGGTGAGACACTCGATCAGGATGGCGACGCCGTTCGGGCCGTAACCCTCATACATGATCGTCTGCCAGTCGGCGCCGCCCGCCTCGAGGCCGGAGCCCCGCTTGACCGCGCGGTCGATGTTGTCGTTCGGAACCGACGACTTCTTCGCCTTCTGGATGGCGTCGTAGAGGGTGGGGTTACCTGCCGGGTCGCCACCACCGGTCCGCGCCGCGACCTCGATGTTCTTGATCAACTTGGCGAACATCTTGCCGCGCTTGGCGTCGATGACGGCCTTCTTGTGCTTGGTCGTCGCCCACTTGGAGTGGCCGGACATGCGTAACCTCCGTGTCTACCGTACGGGTGCGGCCTGGCGGACCATCTCGACGAAGTACCGGTGGACACGAAGGTCGCCGGTCAGCTCCGGGTGGAAAGCCGTGGCGAGCAGGTTCCCCTGCCGAACGGCCACAATCCTACCGGCGGCGGCACCTTCGGCGACGCGCCCCAGCACCCGCACGTCCGCGCCGACCTCCTCGACCCACGGGGCGCGGATGAAGACGGCGTGAAACGGCCCGCCCGCGACGTCGTCGATCTCCACGGACGCCTCGAACGAGTCGACCTGCCGGCCGAACGCGTTGCGCCGCACGGTCATGTCGATGCCCTGGAACGACTCCTGGTCCGGACGGCCGTCCAGCACCTTCGCGGCCAGCATGATCATGCCGGCGCAGGAGCCGTAGACCGGCATGCCGCCGGCGATCCGATCGCGGATCGGGTCGAGCAGCCCGAAGGAGACGGACAGGTTGCTGATGGCCGTCGACTCCCCGCCCGGGATCACCAGTCCGTCGACGTCGGCGAGCTCCTCCGGACGGCGGACCGGCCGGGCCAGCACGTCCGACTCGGCCAGCGCGGCAAGATGCTCACGCACGTCGCCCTGCAGGGCCAGCACTCCGATGTTCACCGCCCCACAATAGGCGCGGCCGGAGCGCGGGCGACTTGAGGAGTCAACCGAACGGCAACCGAGCCGCCCCCGTTCCGCACTCCGGGGATCTCGCCCGGTCCCGAACTGACGGGCATGACGGACACGACGGTGGTGGAGATCGCGATGCAGGCCATGACGATCGCGGCGAAGATGTCGGCGCCGGTGCTGCTGACCGCGCTGGCGGTCGGATTCGCCATCTCGCTGTTCCAGTCGGTGACGCAGATCCAGGAGGCGACACTGTCCTTCGTCCCGAAGGCGGTGGCGATCGGCGCGGCCCTGCTGCTGACCGGCAACTGGATGCTCCGCGAGATGATGACCTACACCACCCAGCTGTTCGAGAAGGTCCCGACCCTGCTCGGCTGAGGCTGTGAGCTGTGCGAGGAGTGCCACCCGTAGGGCGGCTCTCCTCGCGTCCGAGGGGTAAAGCAGGCCACCGCACCGCCGATTGGCTATCGGAACGCGTTCCGCGGCTTCGTAGGATCGGCGTCCATCAGATAACCCGCACGAGGAGCCGAATCCCCATGTCTGAGAACCAGCCCGCTGTCGGAACCGCCCGCGTCAAGCGCGGCATGGCGGAGATGCTCAAGGGCGGCGTGATCATGGACGTGGTCAACGCCGAGCAGGCGAAGATCGCCGAGGATGCCGGAGCCGTCGCGGTCATGGCGCTGGAGCGCGTGCCGGCCGACATCCGCGCCCAGGGCGGCATCTCGCGCATGTCGGACCCCGACATGATCGAGGGCATCATCGGCGCCGTCTCCATCCCGGTGATGGCCAAGGCCCGGATCGGCCACTTCGTCGAGGCCCAGGTGCTCCAGGCGCTGGGCGTCGACTACGTCGACGAGTCCGAGGTGCTGTCTCCGGCCGACTTCGCCAACCACATCGACAAATGGCAGTTCACCGTGCCGTTCGTCTGCGGTGCCACCAACCTGGGCGAGGCGCTGCGCCGGATCACCGAGGGCGCCGCCATGATCCGCTCCAAGGGTGAGGCCGGCACCGGCGACGTCTCCAACGCCACCACCCACATGCGGAGGATCCGGGCCGAGATCCGCCGGCTGCAGACCCTGCCCGAGGACGAGCTGTACGTCGCCGCCAAGGAGCTCCAGGCGCCGTACGAGCTGGTCAAGGAGGTCGCCGAGCTGGGCAAGCTGCCGGTCGTGCTGTTCACCGCGGGCGGCATCGCCACCCCGGCCGACGCCGCCATGATGATGCAGCTCGGCGCCGAGGGCGTCTTCGTCGGCTCCGGCATCTTCAAGTCCGGCAACCCGGCCCAGCGCGCCGCCGCCATCGTGAAGGCCACCACCTTCCACGACGACCCCGACGTGATCGCCAAGGTCTCCCGCGGCCTGGGCGAGGCCATGGTCGGCATCAACGTCGAGGACGAGCCGGTCCCCCACCGCCTCTCCGAGCGCGGCTGGTAGCCGTCGGGCTGTGTGGTTTTCGGGTGCGTTCCGTGGGCACGTTCCCGTAGTGGCCCAGGCAGGCGTTGACGCTGATGCCGCTTGCCGCAAGCTGATCAAGATCGCCGGATCCGCGG